>DAORNX010000057.1:0-9430 GCA_035441225.1 Caulobacter sp. | reverse complement strand
TCGACATCATCAAGTTCCTGATGCGTCAGGGCGTGATGCTGAAGATCAACGACGTGATCGACAACGACACCGCCGAGCTGGTGGCCACCGAGTTCGGCCACACCGTGCGCCGCGTGTCGGAGGCCGACGTGGAGGAGGGCTTCCTCGACGCCGACGACCACGACGATCACCTGGAGCCCCGCGCCCCGGTCGTGACCGTCATGGGTCACGTCGATCACGGCAAGACCAGCCTGCTCGACGCCCTGCGCGCGACCGACGTGGTCTCGGGCGAGGCCGGCGGCATCACCCAGCACATCGGCGCCTATCAGGTGCGCCTGAAGGGCGGCGAGCGCGTCACCTTCCTCGACACGCCCGGCCACGCGGCCTTCAGCGCCATGCGCGCCCGCGGCGCCAACATCACCGACATCGTCATCCTGGTGGTGGCGGCGGACGACGGCGTGATGCCCCAGACCATCGAGGCCATCCAGCACGCCAAGGCGGCCGGGGTGCCGATGATCGTGGCGGTCAACAAGATCGACAAGCCGGACGCCAACTCCACCCGCGTGGTCAACGAGCTGCTGCAGCACGAGATCGTCGTCGAAAGCCTGGGTGGCGACACCCAGATGGTCGAGGTCTCGGCCAAGACCGGCGTCGGCCTCGACGAACTGGTCGAGCGCATCCTGCTGCAGGCCGAGGTGCTGGATCTCAAGGCCAACCCCGACCGCACGGCCGAGGGCGTGGTCATCGAATCCAAGCTCGACAAGGGCCGCGGCGCCGTCGCCACGGTGCTGGTCAAGCGCGGCACCCTCAAGCGCGGCGACATCGTCGTGGCCGGCGCCGCCTGGGGCAAGGTGCGCGCCCTGCTCAACGAGCGGGACGAACAGCTGACCGAGGCCGGCCCCTCGACTCCGGTCGAGATCCTCGGCCTCGACGGCACGCCCGATCCGGGCGAACCGTTCGCCGTGGTCGAGAACGAAGCCCGCGCCCGCGAGCTGACCGAGTACCGCGTGCGGGTGAAGCGCCAGCGCTCCGCCGCCAGCGGCCCGATGGCCGGCGCCTCGATGGCCGACATGATGGCCAAGCTGCAGGACAAGCGGATCAGCGAACTGCCCCTGGTCATCAAGGGCGACGTGCAGGGTTCCGTCGAGGCCATCGTCGGCGCGCTGGAGAAGATCGGCACGGACGAGGTCCGCGCGCGGATCATCCTGTCCGGGGCCGGCGCGATCAGCGAAAGCGACGTGATGCTGGCCAAGGGCGCCGGCGCCCCGCTGCTCGGCTTCAACGTCCGCGCCAGCCGTCAGGCCCGTGACCTGGCCGATCGCGAAGGCGTCGAGATCCGCTACTATTCGATCATCTACGACCTGATCGACGACATCAAAGGCGTGCTCTCGGGCATGCTGGCGCCGATCCAGCGGGAAACCTTCCTCGGCAACGCCGAGGTGCTGCAGGCCTTCGACATCTCCAAGGTCGGCAAGGTCGCCGGCTGCCGGGTCACCGAGGGCGTGGTCCGCAAGGGCGCCAAGGTCCGCATCGTGCGCGAGAACGTGGTCGTGCTGGAACTGGGCACCCTGCAGACCCTCAAGCGCTTCAAGGACGAAGTGCCGGAGGTCAACGCGGGCCAGGAATGCGGCATGGCCTTCGCCGGCTTCCAGGACATCCGCCCGGGCGACCAGATCGAGTGCTTCACCGTCGAAGAGGTCAAGCGCCAGCTGGCGTAAGGCGCTTCACGGCCGGAATCGGGAAGGGCGCGGAGGGAAACCTCCGCGCCTTTTTCCTTGATCCCTGAACACGGGCGCCGCCTATAGTTGAACATGGTCCCCGCAGGCTATCTTCTGAAGCGCGTTGCCGTGACCCCCGCCTGGTTTCCAACAACGGGTCTGGTCGACGTTTGCAGTGTCGCCGACTGCGTGAACGAGAACGTCGTCGATCTGCAAAGGGTCTGGCGGCACAACGGGTATGGCGTTGCGAACGACCCTCGCGAACTCTGGAGCCTTGCAGCGCTTGCTGAATCGGACGCCGCCGAATGCACACTTTTCTACTACGAGGTCTACGAAAAGGAGATCGAGTCGGACGGATGGACATTCGAGCCGGACGCTTGGCGGCCTCTCTCGAAAATCGACTCCGGCGTTGAAGGTGACGTCGTCGCCCCGTCGTCGACTCTGGCGCTGGACCTTCTGGGCTTCGACGTGGTGGTTTTCGGCGATTTCCTCGAGCACTCGCCGTTGTCCTGCAACAGCGTCGCGGAAGCCGGTCGGGTCAACCGGCACTGCTTGTTCGACACACAGGAAGACGCACGGGCGGCCATTGAAACAGGCCTGTTCGGCGGCGGGTGCGAAGAAGGCGTCTACCGCATATTTTCTGTCAGCAAGGTGACCCGCGGCAACTTCGACATCAGATCGTCCGCCGGAACCTAGCCATCGATCTCTTGCAGGCCAGCGTGCCGGTCTATCCGGCCTGGTCAAGGGTGGCCCTGCGGGCCATCGCGCCGCGACGTGATGCGCCCTTGAGCAGGCTGGATAGACCGGCGATCCTCTCGCCATGAGATCAGGGGCAGGACTGGCTCAATTGCCCTTCTCCCCTTGCGGGAGAAGGTGTCAGGCGAAGCCTGACGGATGAGGGGTCGAGCGGGCCGGTCGGCTGGGGTGACGGGCTGACCCCGCATTCAACCCCTCATCCGACCCGCTGCGCGGGCCACCTTCTCCCGCAAGGGGAGAGGGAGTCGCACGCTACGCTCCCCGCACCGCCGCCTCGATCGCCGCCACGTCGATCTTCTGCATCGGCATCATCGCCTCGAAGGCCCGCTTCGCGGTCTCGCCGCCCTTGGCCATCGCCTCGGTCAGGACGCGCGGGGTGATCTGCCAGCTGACGCCCCATCTGTCCTTGCACCAGCCACACTGGCTTTCCTGCCCGCCATTGCCGACGACGGCGTTCCAGTAGCGGTCGGTCTCGGCCTGGTCCTCGGTCGAAACCTGGAACGAGAAGGCCTCGCTCTGTTTGAACGCGTCGCCGCCGTTGAGGCCAATGCAGGGGATGCCCATGACGGTGAACTCGACGGTCAGCACATCGCCCGCCTTGCCGTCGGGATAGTCGCCGGGCGCGCGGTGGACGGCGCCGACCGTGGTGTCGGGGAATGTCGCCGCATAGAATCTGGCGGCCGCCTCGGCGTCACGGGCGTACCAGAGGCAGATGGTGGTCTTGCGCATTGTCAGATCCTTTCACGATGGCGGTGTGGCTGACCGCGCGTCGGCAGGTCAGTAACGTCTTCAGGTTCGGGGGCGTTCAGCGGGCCCCGCCGGCCCTGGCCTTCATCGGGGAGCTCCATCCGGTGACGAATGGCGGACTCAAGGACGTGGATGTCGATGTCCTTCAGGGATCTGAACTTGATGCAGTATCCGCTGACGCTCGCCTTGCCGATCGCCTGGCCATAGGTGCGGGACAGGTGCGTCTTGTCGGCAAGTCCCATGACGTAGACGGAAATGCCCGCGGAATTGGCGCTCAGACCGACCCTGTAGAAATCCCGCGTGGATCCGTTGGCGTAGCGGATCGTGTAGTCGCCGTAGCCGACATTGGGGTTCGAGACGGTCTTTCCGTTGTCGTCCCTGCCGTCGAGGAACCACAGTCGGGCGCCCGGCGCGGTCGCCAGGATGAGCGCGTGCAACGTCCGAAGGTCGCCGCGCTTTGGTTCGGGCTGACCGGAGAGGTAACGCTCGATCTGCTCTTGCGGGGTCATGGACGATCTCTCTGCGTCGCGACGGTCATGAACGGGCATGGCGTTTGGCGGGCGCCAGACCCTGGCGTCCCGGATACGACGAACGAGCCTGCCGGAAACCGACATCGGCCGACATTAAATTCGCGGACCCGGCTCTCGTCGTCGCCGACCTTGACCCGGCCCTCGCGGCGCCCTGTTCTGCCCCCGACCTTGCGCCTGGCCGGCCCGGACACGCCGGGCCATCATGACATCGGGGGAATTTCCATGGTCGCGATCACCCGCAAGCACATCCTCGCCGGCGTTGTCGGCGGGGCCGTCGCCGGTCCTCTCGACCTGCTGGCCGCCACGGCGCAGTTCGGCGCGCCGCTGGATGTCATCTGCCGGTCGGTCGCGGCCGGCTGGGTCGGGCGGGACGTCGCCATGGCCGGCGGGTTGCCGATGGCGCTGCTGGGGTTCTTCTCCGACCTCGGCATCTCGGTCGTCGCGGCCCTGATCTACTGCGTCGTCACCCCGCCGCGCGAGATCGCCCGGCCCTGGCTGAACGGGACCCTGTTCGGCCTGGCCATGTTCACGGTCATGCGCTTCATCATCACCCCGCTCAGCCTGGCCGGGCATGGCAAGATGGCCCCGACGGTGCTGGCCGAGAGCCTGCTGGTGCACGCGTTCATCTTCGGCCTGCCGGTGGCTCTGGTCGCCAGCCTGGTGCTGAAGCCGGTCGCGGATCGCCCCATTTCGGCCTAGGATCGGCGCGAAGGAACCCGTCATGGTCCGCACGTTCGCCCTCCTCGCGCTCGCTGTCGTCGCCCTCGCCGGCTGCGCCACGGCCAGCCGGTTCGACGCGGCCGGGGACGTGCACAGCCTGCTTGTGGCCATCCGCGACAACGACCGCGCCGAATTCGACCGCTACGTCGACCGCAAGGCCCTGAAACAGAACCTCGAGGGTCGGCTGATGCGCGAGACCAGCCGCGCCGACATGGACGACGGCGCCCGCGCCGTGGCCGCCCTGCTGGCCCCGAGCCTGGCCGACGTCGCCGTCGAGGCGCTGATCCGGCCGGAGGTGTTCCGCGCCGCGGCCAGCTACTACGGCTATACCCCCGACAAGCCGCTGCCCGACCGGCTGGCGATCGGCGGCGCCCTGAAATATCTGGACGACGGCCGGGTCTGCGCGACGAAGAAGAAGAACGGCCCCTGCCTGCTGGTGTTCACCAATGTCGCCGGAACCTGGAAGCTGTCGGGCTTCGAGGGCGACCTGTCCGACCTGCGCGGCAAACCCCGCAAGACTCCATAAGGCTTCCGATGTCCCGCCCGCTCCACATCGCCCTGGTGGCGGCCCTCATCGCGTCCGCCGCCGCGCCGGCCTGGGCCGCCCAGAAGCGGATGGTCACCTACGACTCGGCCTCGCCGACCGCCAGGCGGCTGACCGGGGCCGGGCTGACCTTCGTGTTCACCAAGCGGTTCATGCGCACCCGCATCCTGGCGGTGCGGGCCACGGCGGTGCCGGTCGGCATCCTGCCGCGGCCGTCGGACGACGGCCAGGTCAACCGCAAGCTCGACGCCCTGATGGGCGAGGACGCCGGCCGCGGCGCCCTCTATTCGATCGACCCCGCCGCCCAGGAGGGCCGGGTGATGATCCAGGCCTTCTGTCCGGGCTCGAGCCGCGGCTGGCTGTCGATCGGCCCGATCGCCCCGCACCGCGACCTGCGGGTGCATGCCTTCGGCGACGACCCGACGACCGGCGAGCCCCGGCTGTGCGCGACCATGGACTTCGCCTTCCACGGCGAATGGCGCATGCCCGGCCCGATCAACGACGGTGTCACCGACCGCGTATTCCGTCCCGACTACGGCAAGCCGGGGACGTAATCCTCTTCCCTTTCGACGCCCGCCCCGCCTACCGTTCCACCGGGAACGGAGGAACGCCATGGCCGACATCGACGCGCTGAAGAACTACGAGCGGTTCAGCTTCACCGACGGGCCGCATACGCGCGAGGTGTTCCGGCGCGGGACCGGGCCGGCGGTGATCATCATGCACGAGATCCCGGGGCTGCACCCGCTGGTCGTGGACTACGCCGACCGGGTGGCGGCGGCCGGCATGACGGTGTTCCTGCCCAGCCTGTTCGGCTCACCGGGCAAGCCGGTGTCGAACGGCTACGCCCTGGGCCAGATGTTCCTCAACATCTGCATCCGCCGCGAGTTCAACGCCTGGGCCAACGGGCGCTCCTCGCAGATCGTCGACTGGCTCCGCGCCCTGGCCCGCAAGGTCCACGCCGAGTGCGGCGGGCCGGGCGTCGGAGCCCTGGGCATGTGTTTCACCGGCGGCTTCGCCCTGGCGATGATGACCGAGCCGTCGGTGGTCGCTCCGGTGCTCAGCCAGCCGTCCCTGCCGCTGGGCAGGAAGGGCGCCCGGACCATCGACTGCTCGGCCGCCGAGATCCGCTGCGCGAAGCAGCGCTTCGAGGACGAGGACCTGTCGCTGCTGGGCCTGGCCTTCCACGGCGACCCCTTCGTGCCGCCCGGCCGGTTCGAGATGCTCAGGGAGACCTTCGGCGACCGCTTCGAGGCGATCCAGCTGCGGCAGGAGGACGCCCAGCCGGGCACCGGCGTCCCGGGCCACTCGGTGCTGACCATTCACCTGGCCAGCAGCGGCCCGACCAGGGCGGCCGAGGCGCGGACCATCGCCTTCTTCCGCCAGCGGCTCGGACTGGACAGCGCCGCCGCCGACGCCTAGAAGCCGCCCCTTTCCGCCGCACCGGGTTCGATCCCCTCTCGGCGACAGGATACAGACCATGTCACGCGCCTCCCCCCGCCACGGGAAATCCCGTCACGCCGCCCCGTCCGGCCCCTCGCAGCGCCAGCTGCGCGCGGGCGAGCTGATCCGCCACGCCCTGGTGGAGATCCTGCGCGAGGAGCAGCTCGCCGATCCGGTCCTGGCCGATGTCTCGGTCACGGTGTCCGAGGTGCGCATGAGCCCCGATCTCAAGCACGCCATCTGTTTCGTCGAGCCGCTGGGCGCGGGCGTGACCGGGGCCGAGACCCAGGGCGTGATCAAGGCCCTCAACGGCGCCTCGAAGTTCCTGCGCGGCCGGCTCGGCCGGCACATCGACATGAAGTTCACGCCGGACCTGAAGTTCTTCCACGACGACAGCTTCTCCACCGCCGCCCGCATTGACCGGCTGTTCGACAACCCGGTCGTCCGCAAGGACCTCGAGGCCGACGACGCCGGGGACGACTGAGCATGGCCCGGCGCAAGAAGGGCGAGGCGATCTCCGGCTGGGTCTGCCTCGACAAGCCCTATGACTTCGGCTCGACCCAGGCGGTCGGCAAGGTGCGCTGGTTGTTCAGGGCGCAGAAGGCCGGCCACGCCGGAACGCTCGACCCGCTGGCCACCGGCGTGCTGCCGATCGCGCTCGGCGAGGCGACCAAGACCGTGCCGTTCATGATGGACGCCGACAAGGCCTACCGCTTCACCATCGAATGGGGCCGCTCGACGGCCACCCTCGACCGCGAGGGAGCCACCACGGCCACCTCCGACGCGCGGCCGACGCCCGAACAGGTCGAGGCCGCCCTGCCCGCCTTCGTCGGCGAGATCCAGCAGGTTCCGCCGGACTATTCGGCGGTCAAGGTCGACGGCGAACGCGCCTATGACCTGGCCCGCGCCGGCGAGGACTTCGAACTCCGGGCCCGCACCATCAAGGTCCACGCCCTGCGCGTCTCCGCGGTTCCGGACGCCGACCACATCGAGCTGGAGATGGAATGCGGCAAGGGCGCCTATGTGCGCGCGATCGTCCGCGACCTGGCCGAGGCCCTCGGCGCCTGCGGCCATGTCAGCCAGCTGCGTCGCACCCGCGTCGGCCCGTTCGGCGAGGATCGTGCGATAACGCTGGAAAAACTGGAAGATTTGAGCCATAAGGCCGCGCTTCCGGAGGTTCTGCTCCCGGTCGAGACCGCGCTGGACGACATCCCGGCGCTGGCCGTGACCGCGGAGGACGCCTTCCGGCTGGCTCAGGGACGACCCATCGTTCTGGTTCCCAGACAGGTCGAGACGCTCAAGGCCCGCCTTTCCGGCGGATCGCGGCTCGTTTCGGCCATGGACGGGACAAGACTGGTGGCCCTGGCCGAGATGCGTGCGGGAAGGCTCAATCCCGTCCGGGTCTTTATTCAAGCCTGAGCGGAGACTTAACCCGATGTCGATCACCCTGGAGCGCAAGGCCGCGCTCATCGCTGAACATGGCCGCACCGCAGGCGATACCGGAAGCGCCGAGGTCCAGGTCGCGATCCTGTCCGAACGGATCGCCAACCTGACCGAGCACTTCAAGACCCACAAGAAGGACAACCACAGCCGTCGTGGCCTGCTGAAGCTGGTCTCCCAGCGTCGCGGTCTGCTCGACCACCTGAAGACGTCCGACGAGAGCCGCTACACGGCGATCATCGAAAAGCTGGGCCTGCGCCGCTAGGCTCAAACCCGCGTGGTTCGACACGCGATCCTTTCAGGATCGCTGCTCACCATGACGTACACAACAGCACGTCATCCTGAGCAGGCCCGAAGGGCCGTGTCGAAGGACGCAAACTGCAAGAGACCCATCCCGTTCCTCCAGGCTCTGGAACCGGATGGTCGGAGCCAAGGCTCCACCCAAGCCGTACGACGAGGGTTCAATCGAAATCCTCACCGGGCCTGACATCTGGAGAGGATTTCGGAAACGACGCCTGTCCGCCCCCGTGAGGAATACGCCCGCGGGACTCAGAGAAAGAAAACCCTCAAAATGTTCGACATCAA
This sequence comes from Caulobacter sp., assembly GCA_035441225.1. Lineage (GTDB taxonomy): Bacteria > Pseudomonadota > Alphaproteobacteria > Caulobacterales > Caulobacteraceae > Caulobacter. The sequence goes on along the minus strand of DAORNX010000057.1, from coordinate 971 downwards.
GCGCAAGACCATCGAATGGGGCGGCCGTCCGCTGACCATCGAAACCGGCCGCATGGCCCGCCAGGCCGACGGCGCCGTGGTCGTCACCTACGGCGACACCACCGTGCTGGCCGCCGTGACCTTCGCCAAGAGCCCCAAGCCCGGCCAGGACTTCTTCCCCCTGACCGTCAACTACCAGGAAAAGTTCTACGCCGCCGGCAAGATCCCCGGCAGCTTCCCGCGCCGCGAGACCGCCCCGTCGCAGAAGGAAACCCTGACCAGCCGCCTGATCGACCGTCCGATCCGCCCGCTGTTCGTCAAGGGCTTCAAGAACGAGGTCCTGGTCGTCGCCACCGTGCTGAGCCACGACCTGGAGAATGATCCGGACATCGTCGCCATGATCGGCGCCTCGGCCGCCCTGGTCATCTCCGGCGCCCCCTTCATGGGTCCGATCGCCGCCGCCCGCGTCGGCTACGTCGATGGCGAGTACGTGCTGAACCCGACGCTCGACCAGATGAAGGAAACGAAGATGGACCTCGTCGTGGCCGGCACCGCCGACGCCGTGATGATGGTCGAATCGGAAATCCAGGAGCTGTCGGAAGAGGTCGTCCTGGGCGGCGTCTCCTTCGCCCACAAGGGCATGCAGCCGGTGATCGACGCGATCATCGAACTGGCCGAGCACGCGGCCAAGGAGCCGTTCGAGTTCGAGACCGAAGACACCGACGCCCTGAAGGCGAAGATGAAGGATCTGGTCGGGGCCGACATCGCCGCCGGCTACAAGATCACCCGCAAGGGCGAGCGTCACGACGCCATCGGCGCGGCCAAGGCCAAGGTCATGACGACCCTCGGCAAGTCGGAGACCAACCCGGACGGCTATGACGTCAACAAGCTGGCCGGGGTGTTCAAGGAACTCGAGGCGGACGTGGTCCGTCGCGGGATCCTCGACACCGGCATCCGCATCGACGGCCGCACGGTCGACAAGGTCCGCCAGA
>DAORNX010000056.1:0-9580 GCA_035441225.1 Caulobacter sp. | reverse complement strand
GCGACGCTCGGCCATACGGGTCGTCCCCGCCAGTCCGACCGTGCCACCACCCTGTTCTATGTCGGGGCCAACCTGGCGGCGGTCCTGCGGGTCGCCGCGGCCTTCGCGGTCGTTCAGCGCGAGCCGCTGTTGGTCGCGGCCGGGAGCCTCTGGGTGCTAGCCTTCGCGGCCTTCGTCCTGCGCTACGGCCCGATGCTCGTCCGCCCGCGGCTGGCCAGCTGATGCGCATCCAGGCCTTTGAGAAGGATCAAGGTGGCCTGGGCCCGGCGCCCTATGTCGGGGGTGATCCCCGCGAGCCCGCGCCCATGACCCGCCTCATCGACAGTCTCGGCCGGCGGTTCCAGTACCTGCGGCTCTCGATCACCGAGGTGTGCAACTTCCGCTGCACCTACTGCCTGCCCAACGGCTACCAGAAGACCCAGCCGGCCTCGTTCCTGACGGTCGCCGAGATCGGACGGCTGGCCGAGGTCTTCGCGCAGCTGGGGGTGGGCAAGATCCGCCTGACCGGCGGCGAGCCGTCCGTGCGCCGCGACGTCGGCGAGATCATCCGCCGCGTGCGCGCGACACCCGGGATCGACAAGGTCGCCATCACCACCAACGGCTGGAACCTGGCGCGGAACATCAACGACTGGCACGCCGCCGGCCTGACCAACCTCAATGTCAGCGTCGACTCGCTCGACCGGGAGATGTTCCACCGGATCACCGGCCACGACCGGCTGCCGGCCGTGATGGCCGGACTGGACCGGGCGCTTGAGCTCGGCGTGCCGTCGGTGAAGATCAATGCCGTGCTGCTGAAGGACGCGGCCGGACCGGAAGTGTTCGAACGCTTCGCCGCGTTCGTGCGCACGCGACCCGTGGCCGTGCGGTTCATCGAGCTGATGCGGACCGGCGACAACGCCGACTATTTCGCTCGCCAGCACGTCGGCGGGCCGGTGCTGCGCGACTGGCTTGAGGCCGGCGGCTGGACCCCCCGCGCGCGCGCGCATGACGACGGCCCGGCCACCGAGTTCACCCATCCCGACCATGCCGGCCGTTTCGGCCTGATCGCCCCCTACGGCGCGGGCTTCTGCGACGGCTGCAACAGGCTGCGGATCACGGCCCGCGGCAAGCTGAGGCTGTGCCTGTTCGGCGAGGGCGGCATCGACCTGCGTGACCTGCTGTCGGAGGACAGCGACGCCGAGGCGCTGGCCGGGCGCATCGTCACGGCGCTGGGCGGCAAGGCGGCCGGACACCGGCTGGCCGAACAGATCACTGGCGACACGCTGCAGTTGGCCCAGCTGGGCGGCTGATCAGTTCCAGGCCGCGCTCTTGCCGGCGGCGCTGGCGCGGCATTCGCGGTCGGCCATGCCGGCGCGGGCGGCGGAGGGTTGCAGGTGACTGTCGATCAGCCGATCGGGCTTGGCCAGGCGGTCGAGCACGGCCGGGCGCAGGATCGACACCTCGGGCCCGTTCACCGCCACGCCATAGTCGGCCAGGTTGGCGAAGGCGCGCGACAGGTTCTCGGGGGTCATGCCCAGCAGGGAGGCCAGCACCCGCTTCTCGTGCGGCAGCACGAAGGACGGCCCGCCGCCCTGGCTGATCTGTTCGGCGACGAGATAGTTGGCCAGCCGTTCGGACGCGCCGCGCAGCTTCTGGTTCTTCACCGTCCGGACCAGGCCGCGGTAGCAGCCCGACAGTTCCTCGGCGACGGCCACGGCGAAGGCGGCGTCCTCCTTCATCGCGCGGCGCACGGCCTCGCCGGAGATCATCAGGATGTCGGACCGTTCGATCGTGCGGGCGGTCATCAGGGCGTCGGCGTCGAGTACGACGGCGGCGAGAATGAAGGTCGAGACCGGCCGCAGGACGGCGAGGGTGGTCTCCTTGTCGTTCCAGGTGCCCTGGAGTTCGGCCAGGCCCTCGATCAGTACGTAGAGGAAGTCGACCGGGTCGCCTTCCATGAGCAGGGTCGTGCCGGCGGGAAACTTCTGCAGGAAGGCGCCGGCGATCAGGCCGTCGAACGTCCTCGGGGCCGCCCTGGAGAACAGGGGCAGGGCCCTGACCCGCTCGATGTCGACGCTCCGCATGGGCATGCGCAATCTCCCCGCCAGTGGACCGCCAGTTCGCCGACTCAGGCCTCCCCGCGCCTTGACCTGGATCAACTCCTGACGGGCGCGCATTCCCCGCTTGATAACGATCAATCGTGAAGTAAACATCCGACAACTGCGCAATACTTTTCAGTCAAACGGAAATTTGAGCAAGTTTATACGCGGCGATATTCGCCGTGTTTTCGTTTCATCTTTGACGCGGATCAATTATTCGCCCGCACGGATGCAGCAGAAACACCGCGTCAGTGGGCGATGATCGCCGACGCGGATACATGGTTGCGAAGATGGGCGGGGGCGGTTCGAAGGGCGCGGCTGGGGCCGGAACGGCGCTGTGGGCGAGCACCATCGCCTTCACCGCCTGTTTCGCGGTGTGGACGATCTTCTCGATCATCGGCGTGCAGATCAAGCGGGACCTGGGCCTGAGCGAGGCGCAGTTCGGCCTGCTGGCCGGCACGCCGATCCTGACCGGCTCGCTGGTGCGGGTGTTCCTCGGCGTCTGGACCGACCAGTACGGCGGCCGCCTGGTCAACCTGCTGGTCATGCTGGCGGCGGCCCTCGCTACCTTCCTGCTGTCGCACGCCCAGACCTATCCGCAGTTTCTGCTGGCCGCGCTGGGCGTGGGCATGGCCGGCGGCTCGTTCGCGGTCGGCGTCGCCTACGTCTCGAAGTTCTTCCCGAAGGAACGGCAGGGCACGGCCCTGGGCATCTTCGGGGCCGGCAACGTCGGGGCCGCGGTGACCAAGTTCGCCGCGCCGTTCGTGATGATCGCCTTTGGCTGGGAAGCCGTGGCCCAGATCTGGGCGGGATCGCTGGCCGTGATCGCCGTCGCCTTCTTCCTGCTGACCCGGGATGACCCGGCGCTGGTCGAGCGCCGTCGCACGGGCGCGAAAGCCGCGACCACGGCCATGCAGTTCACGCCGCTGATGAAGCTGCAGGTCTGGCGCTTCTCGCTCTACTACTTCTTCGTCTTCGGGGCGTTCGTCGCCCTGGCCCTGTGGCTGCCGCACTATCTGGTCGGGGTCTATGGCCTGAACATCAAGGTCGCCGGCATGGTCGCCGCGGCCTACTCGATCCCCGGTTCGCTGTTCCGCGTGTTCGGCGGCTGGCTGTCGGACAGGATCGGCGCGCGGCGGGTGATGTACATCACCTTCAGCGTCAGCGCCGCCTGCACCTTCCTGCTCTCCTACCCGCCGACCAGCTATGTCGTGGCGGGCATCCACGGGCCGATCAGCTTCCAGCTGGCCACGGGCCTGATCCCGTTCATCGGCCTGTTGTTCTGCCTCGGGTTCGCGATGAGCCTGGGCAAGGCGGCGGTCTACAAGCACATCCCGGTCTACTACCCCGACACCATCGGTTCGGTCGGCGGGCTGGTCGGCATGGTCGGCGGCCTGGGCGGCTTCATCCTGCCGATCGCCTTCGGCCTGCTCAACGACCTGACCGGCGTCTGGACCAGCTGCTTCATGCTGCTGTTCGTGCTGGTCGCCTCGGCCCTGACCTGGATGCACTTCGCCATCCGCCGGATGGAGCGGGCGCGCACGCCCCAGCTCGCCCACCTGCCGCAGCTGCCGGAAATGGCCGGCCTTCACCCCGATCCCCTTTCCGGACTCGCCGCCGACGCGCCCGCGCCGGTCGCGGCGACCCGCTGACCCCCAGGAGCGCCCGATGGCTTCCGCCCCGACCCCCAAACATGTCCTGACCGACTGGCGACCCGAGGACCCGGCGTTCTGGGCCTCGACCGGCAAGGCCGTCGCCACCCGCAACCTGTGGATCTCGGTGCCCAACCTGCTGCTGGCCTTCTCCGTCTGGATGGTCTGGTCGATGGTCATCGCCAAGCTGAAGCTGATCGGCTTCACCTTCACCACCGAGCAGCTGTTCTGGCTGGCCGCCCTGCCGGCCCTGTCGGGCGCCACGCTGCGCATATTCTACAGCTTCATCGTGCCGGTGTTCGGCGGGCGACTGTGGACGGTGCTCTCGACCCTCTCGCTGCTGATCCCCGCGATCGGCATCGGCGTGGCCGTGCAGAACCCGCACACGCCCTACATCGCCTTTGTGGCGTTGGCCCTGCTGTGCGGCTTCGGCGGCGGCAACTTCGCCTCGTCGATGTCGAACATCTCGTTCTTCTTCCCCAAGGCCGAGAAGGGCAACGCCCTGGCCATCAATGCCGGCTTCGGCAACCTCGGCGTCAGCGTGATGCAGTTCCTGATCCCGCTGGTCATCGCCATGGGCGCCTTCGCCCCCGTGGTCGGCGCGCCGCAGATCGCCGTCGAGAAGGGCGTCGAGAGCCAGATCTGGCTGCAGAACGCCGGCTTCATCTGGGTTCCCTTCATCCTCGCCGCCGCCGCCGCCGCCTGGATCGGCATGAACGACATCAGCTCGGCCAGGGCCTCGTTCGCGACCCAGGCCGTGGTGTTCCGGCGTAGGCACAACTGGATCATGTGCTATCTCTACGTCGGCACCTTCGGCTCGTTCATCGGCTTCTCGGCGGCCTTCCCGCTGCTGGCCAAGACGCTGTTCCCGGCCGTGATGGTGCTCAAGATCGCCTTCCTCGGCCCGCTGGTCGGCGCCCTGTCGCGCGCCCTGACCGGCTGGGTGTCCGACCGATGGGGCGGCCAGCACGTCACCCACTGGGTATTCCTCGCCCTCGCGGCGGGCGTGCTGGGCGTGCTCTACAGCGTCGGGGCGACCGGCGCGGCGCCGTCCTTCCCGCTGTTCTTCGCCGCCTTCCTCTGGCTGTTCTTCTGGACCGGCGTGGGCAACGCCTCGACCTTCCAGATGATCCCCGCGATCGTCCGCGCCGACATGCCCCGGCTGATGCCCAGGGCCGACCTGGCGACCCGCCTCAAGGCCTCGGAGATGGAGGCGGCGGCGATCGTCGGCTTCAGTTCGGCCATCGGCGCCTACGGCGGCTTCTTCATCCCGATGGCCTTCGGCGACTCGCTCAAGGCCACGGGCGGCCCGGCCACGGCCCTGCTGATCTTCTTCGTCTTCTACCTCAGCTGCGTGGCGGTGAACTGGGCCTTCTACGCCCGGCGCAAGTCGCTGCTGAACACCCCCTCGCTGACCCTCGCCCCGGAGCCCGCGGCATGAGCCATACCCTCGACCGCCTCGCGTTCTTCACGCGCAAGACCGAGCTGTTCTCCGACGGCCACGGGGTGATGAACGACGACGACCGCGCCTGGGAGGAGGCCTACCGGTCCCGCTGGCGCCACGACAAGATTGTCCGCTCGACCCACGGCGTGAACTGCACCGGCTCCTGTTCGTGGAAGATCTACGTCAAGGGCGGGATCGTCACCTGGGAGACGCAGCAGACCGACTACCCGCGCACGCGGCCGGAGCTGCCCAACCACGAGCCGCGCGGCTGCGCCCGCGGCGCCAGCTACAGCTGGTACCTCTATTCGGCGAACCGGGTGAAATACCCGCTGGTCCGCTCGCGCCTGCTGCGGCTGTGGCGCGAGGCGCGCAAGACCCTGGCGCCGGTGGCGGCCTGGGCCTCGATCCAGGGCGATCCGGCCGCGCGCAAGTCCTACACCAGCATGCGCGGCTCGGGCGGCTTCGTGCGCGCGACCTGGGACGAGGTCACCGAGATCGTCGCCGCGGCCAACGCCCACACCGTCAAGCGATGGGGCCCCGACCGGGTGTTCGGCTTCTCGCCGATCCCGGCCATGTCGATGGTCTCCTACGCCGCCGGCGCGCGCTATCTGCAGCTGCTCGGCGGGGCCTGCGGCTCGTTCTACGACTGGTACTGCGACCTGCCGCCGGCCTCGCCGCAGACGTGGGGCGAGCAGACCGACGTCGCCGAAAGCGCCGACTGGTACAATTCCAGCTTCATGCTGCTGTGGGGCTCCAACGTCCCGCAGACCCGCACGCCGGACGCCCATTTCTACACCGAGGCCCGCTACCGCGGGGCCAAGTCGGTGGTCATCTGCCCCGACTACTCCGAGGCCTCGAAGTTCTCCGACCTGTGGCTGCCGGTGAAACAGGGGACGGACGCGGCCCTGGCCATGGCCTTCGGCCATGTGATCCTCAAGGAGTTCCACATCGATCGCCAGGTTCCCTACTTCCGGGACTACCTGCGCAAGTACAGCGACCTGCCGATGCTGGTGCGGCTGGTGCCGCAGGAGGGCGGCCACGTGCCGGAGCGGCTGGTCCGCGCCTCCGATTTCGTCGGCGATCTCGACCAGGCCAACAACCCCGACTGGAAGACCGTGGCCATCGACGAGGCCAGCGGCGAGATCGTCGTGCCGAACGGCTCGATCGGCTTCCGCTGGGGCGAGGATGGCCGCTGGAACCTCGAGGAGCGAGACGCCGCGGGCCGTGAGACCACGCTGCGGCTCGGCCTCAAGGACGCCCATGACGAGGTGGCCGGCGTCCGCTTCCCCTATTTCGCCAACACCGCCAGCAACGGCTTCGCCTCGACCGATCATCCCGACGTGCTGACCCGCAATGTGCCGGTCCGCCGGGTGATGCTGAAGGACGGCGAGGCGCTGGTCGCCTGCGTCTACGACCTGTTCCTGGCCAACTACGGCGTCGACCAGGGCTTCGGCGGGGACTGCATGCCGGCGTCCCACGACGATCCGCAGCCCTATTCGCCGGCCTGGGCCGAAGCGATCACCACCGTGCCGCGCGAGCAGATCATCGCGGTGGCCCGGGGCTTCGCCACCAACGCCGAAAAGACGGGCGGCAAGTCGATGGTGATCATCGGCGCGGCGATGAACCACTGGTTCCACATGGACATGAACTACCGCGGCGTCATCAACATGCTGGTGATGTGCGGCTGCGTCGGCCAGTCGGGCGGCGGCTGGGCCCACTATGTCGGCCAGGAGAAGCTGCGGCCGCAGACCGGCTGGGCCCCGCTGGCCTTCGCCACCGACTGGATCCGTCCGCCCCGGCAGCAGAACTCGACCTCGTTCTTCTACGCCCACGCCGACCAGTGGCGCTACGAGACGGTCGGCGTCGACGAACTGCTGTCGCCGACGGCGCCGGACGGGCCGTGGAAGGCCTCGATGATCGACTTCAATGTCCGCGCCGAGCGGATGGGCTGGCTGCCCTCGACGCCGGCGCTGAAGACCAATCCGCTTGAGGTGGCCAGGGCCGCCGCCGCGGCCGGCGCCGATCCGAAGGCCTACACCGTCGCGGCCCTCAAGGACCGCTCGGTCGCACTGTCCTGCATGGACCCCGACGATCCCGCCAACTGGCCGCGCAACATGTTCGTCTGGCGCTCCAACCTGCTCGGCTCGTCCGGCAAGGGCCACGAGTATTTCCTCAAGCACCTGCTCGGCGCCGCGCACGGCGTCCAGGGCAAGGACCTGGGCGAGGCCGGCAAGGTCAAGCCGGTCGACGTGGTCTGGCATGACGAGGCGCCGGAAGGAAAACTGGACCTGCTGGTGACGCTCGACTTCCGCATGTCGACCACTTCGGTCTACTCCGACATCGTCCTGCCGACGGCCACCTGGTACGAGAAGAACGACCTCAACACCTCCGACATGCACCCGTTCATCCACCCGCTGTCGGCGGCCGTGGACCCGGCCTGGGAGTCGAAGTCGGACTGGGAGATCTTCAAGGCCATCGCCCGGAAGTTCTCCGAGGTGGCGCCTGAGGTCCTGGGGGTCGAGCAGGACGTCGTCCTGACCCCGATCCAGCACGACAGCGCCGCCGAGATGGCCCAGCCGTTCGAGGTCAAGGACTGGTACCTCGGCGAATGCGAGGCGATCCCGGGCAGGACGATGCCCCAGATCACCATCGTCGAGCGCGACTATCCCAACCTCTACAAGCAGTTCACCGCGCTCGGCCCGCTGCTCGACAAGGCCGGCAACGGCGGCAAGGGCCTCGCCTGGAAGACCGGTCACGAGGTCGACGCCCTGCGCGACCTGAACGGCGCGGTGTCCGACGCCGGCCTCACGGAGGGCATGCCAAGCATCGATACCGACATCGACGCCTGCGAGACCATCCTGATGCTGGCGCCGGAAACCAACGGCGAGGTGGCGGTCAAGGCCTGGACGGCGCTGGAGAAGCAGACCGGACGCGAGCACACCCATCTGGCCCTGCCCAAGGAAGACGAGAAGATCCGCTTCCGCGACCTGCTGGCCCAGCCGCGCAAGATCATCTCCTCGCCGACCTGGTCGGGCATCGAGAGCGAGAAGGTCTGCTACAACGCCGGCTACACCAACGTGCATGAGCTGATCCCCTGGCGGACGCTCACGGGGCGCCAGCAGCTCTATCAGGACCACCTGTGGATGCGGGCCTTCGGTGAGGCGCTGTGCGTCTACAAGCCGCCGATCGACCTGAAGACGACGCACGTGAAGGGTCTCAGACCCAACGGCGAAACCGAGATCGTGCTCAACTTCATCACCCCGCACCAGAAGTGGGGCATCCACTCGACCTATTCCGACAACCTGCTGATGCTGACGCTCAACCGCGGCGGGCCGGTGGTCTGGATTTCCGAGACGGACGCCCGCAAGGCCGGGATCGTCGACAACGACTGGATCGAGGTCTTCAACGCCAACGGGGCCCTGACGGCCCGGGCGGTGGTTTCCCAGCGCATCCGTGAAGGCACGACCTTCATGTACCACGCGCAGGAAAAGATCGTGAACACGCCGGGCTCGGAGATCACCGGGCGGCGCGGCGGCATCCACAACTCGGTCACCCGCGCGGTGCTCAAGCCGACCCACATGATCGGCGGCTACGCCCAACTCGCCTACGGCTTCAACTACTACGGCACCGTCGGCTCCAACCGGGACGAGTTCATCGTCCTTCGCAAAATGAAGAACGTCGACTGGCTGGAACAGCCGCTCGAAGCCCGGGAGTTCGGTCAATGAAGGTTCGCGCCCAGATCGGCATGGTGCTGAATCTCGACAAGTGCATCGGCTGTCACACCTGTTCGGTCACCTGCAAGAACGTCTGGACCAACCGTCAGGGCGTTGAGTACGCCTGGTTCAACAACGTCGAGACCAAGCCCGGCGTCGGCTATCCCAGGGACTGGGAGAACCAGAAGAAATGGAACGGCGGCTGGCGGCGCAAGGCCAACGGCAAGATCGAGCCGCGCATGGGCGCCAAGTGGCGCATCCTGTCGAAGATCTTCGCCAATCCCGACCTGCCCGAGATCGACGACTACTACGAGCCGTTCGATTTCGACTACGGCCACCTGCAGACCGCGCCGGAGATGAAGCATTTCCCGACCGCCCGGCCGCGCTCGAAGATCACCGGCCAGCGGATGGAGAAGATCGAATGGGGTCCCAACTGGGAGGAAATCCTGGGCGGCGAGTTCGCCAAGCGGTCCGCGGACTCCAACTTCGAGGGCGTCGAGAAGGAGATCTACGGCCAGTTCGAACAGACCTTCATGATGTACCTGCCGAGGCTGTGCGAGCACTGCCTCAACCCCACCTGCGTGGCGGCCTGCCCCTCGGGGGCGATCTACAAGCGCGAGGAGGACGGCATCGTCCTGATCGACCAGGACAAGTGCCGCGGCTGGCGGATGTGCGTCTCGGCCTGCCCCTACA
>DAORNX010000055.1:0-9643 GCA_035441225.1 Caulobacter sp. | reverse complement strand
GGCGCCGCGGCCGCTGCGCCGCCGGTCCGCCGGGCCTTCCGGCAAGCCCCTGAACGTCCTCTTCATCTTCACCGACCAGGAGCGATATTTCCGCCGCCTGCCCCCGGGGCTGTCGCTGCCGGCGCACGAGCGTCTGATGCGTACGGGCACCACCTTCGAGAACCACTACATCGGCGCAGTGATGTGCACCTCGTCGCGCTCGATCATGCTCACCGGGCTTCAGACGGCCGACAACGGGATGTTCGAAAACGCGGACATGCCCTGGGTGCCCGATCTCGACCCGAAGATCCCGACACTCGGGACCATGTTGCGCAAGGCCGGCTACTACACGGCCTACAAGGGCAAGTGGCATCTCACCAAGAGCTTCGACCAGCACTCGCCCGAACGCCTGTTCACGGCCGAAATGGATGCTCACGGCTTCGCCGACTACGCCTCGCCGGGCGACGTCGTGGGCCACACGCTCGGCGGCTACGAGTTTGACCACCTGATCGGCGGCAGCGTGCTGACCTGGTTCCGGCGGCACGGGGTCGAGCTCAGCGCCCAGGGCAAGCCCTGGGCCCTGACCACCAGCCTCGTGAACCCGCACGACATCATGTACTTCAATTCGGACGGGCCGGGAGCGAAAGTCCAGGACAACGGCAAGCTGCTCAAGCATGTGGCCCGCGCGCCGGATGTGCCGATCTACCAGGCGCACTGGGACATGCCCCTGCCCGCCACCAACAAGGAAGCGCTGCGCTCGGCCGTGCGGCCGGGCGCCCACGCCGAATACCAGGAAGCCTGGGACGCGCTGCTCGGCCATGTGCCCAACGAGGCGGACCGCTGGTCGCGATTCAACGACTTCTACATCAACAGCATCCGGGCGGTTGACGCCCAGGTGATGAACATTCTCAACGAGCTGGATACGCTCGGCCTGTCGGACAACACGATCATCGTCTTCACGGCCGACCATGGCGAGATGGCCGGCGCCCACGGCGGCATCCGGGGCAAGGGACCGTTCGCCTACGAGGAGTCGCTGCACGTCCCGCTGATGATCGTCCATCCCGAGGTGCAGGGAGGGCATTCGACCCGGGCCCTGACCAGCCATATCGACCTGGTTCCGACGCTGATGTCCCTGGCCGGGGCCGGCGACAAGACGGCCGAATTCGCCGGCCGCACCCTGCCCGGACGGGACTTCTCGTCCCTGCTGGCCAAGCGCAACGCCGGCGTGAACGAGCTGCGCGAGTCGGTGCTGTTCGCCTACAGCGGTATCGCCGCCAACGACGCCCAGATGGTCAAGGCCGCGGCCGACGCCATTGTCTCGGGCAAGGGCATCGCGTCCCTCCAGGCCGCCGGGGTCAAGCCGGACTTGAGCAAGCGTGGCACCCTGAGGTCGACCTTCGACGGCCGGTACAAGTTCACCCGCTATTTCTCGCCGATGCAGCGCCACCGGCCCGGGAACATCGATCAGCTCTACGCCCACAACGACCTTGAGCTGTTCGACCTGGCCAGCGACCCGAACGAGGCCAGGAACCTCGCGGCGACCAAGGGTCAGAACGACGAGCTGGTGCTCGCGATGAGCGCGAAGCTCGAGCGCGCCATCGCCGCCGAAATCGGCGTCGATGACGGCCGCGAGATGCCGGACCTCAACGGCAAGGACCTGAACTGGGCCCTGCCCATGAACGCCCTGGACTGACCGGCCGGCCCATCGGCCCTGGATCCGATCCGACGAATACCGAGAAAGGCGACTACCGTGAAATCCACCCACCGACTCCTGGCCACGCTGTTGGCCACCGGCGCCGTCGCGGCCGCGACCGTCCCGGCCCAGTCCGCCTTCGCGGCCGAGGCGACGGCTCCCGCCGTCTCGCCGGCCGTCGATCCCGCCGCGCTCCAGGCGCTCGAGCGCATGAGCGCCTACCTTGGGACGCTGACGACGTTCCGGGTAGTCGCCCAGACCACCTATGACCAGGTCTACGACAACGGCCAGACCCTGACCTTCGACAGCACCATCACCTACGATGTCCGCCGTCCGGATGGTTTCATCATCAACATGGCCGCCGACCGCCATGTGCGGCAGATCTATTTCGACGGTCAGTCGATCACCCTGTTCGCTCCCAACCGGGGCCTTTACGGGACGGTGCCGGCGCCGGCCACGATCGACCAGACCCTCGACCTCGCGTGGCAGCGGTACGGCATCCTCATTCCGCTCCGTGACCTGTTCCGCTGGAGCGCGCCCGGGGGCGACCGGAAGCTTGACCTGAGGACGGGCGTCCGGGTCGGCTACGCCCGGATCGATGGCGTCGATTGCGACCAGTACGCCTTCCAGGAAGGCGGCATCGACTGGCAGATCTGGATCGCGCGCGGCGCCAAGCCGGTGCCGGTCCGGGTGGTCATCATCGACGCGACCGACCTGGCCCACCCGCAGTTCTCGGCAAACCTGACCTGGACCGAGACCCCCGCCTACGCCGCGGATGCATTCACGTTCAAGCCGCCGGCGAATTCGAGCCGGATCGGCGTCGAAGAGGTCGAACAATGACGATGAAAAACCAGATGCGCTTCACTCCCCGCGCGATCGGCTGCGTAACAGCGGCGGTCTCCCTGGTTGTCAGCGGCCTCGCGCCGGCGGCGAGCTCGGCCGCCCCTCGCGGCGCGCCGACCAGCGTCAACCCGGGTCCTCGCGGTCCCGGCGGACCTGGCAGTCCGGGCGGCCCGGGCGGCGGCAACGGGGGCCGGCATGACGGCGACCGGATCAATGTCGGCAACGATATCGACATCGATATCGATACCGATCCCGGCTGGGATCATGATCATGACCACCATCCCGTCGCGGTGGGCGTCGCGGTCGGAACGGCTCTGGCGATCGGCTCGCGATATACCGTGCTCCCGCCGTCCTGCACGACGTCCTACTACGGCGGATACACCTACTATTACTGCGGGGCCGACTGGTACCGGGCCTACTACGCCGGGACGACCGTCACCTACGTCGTCGTCGCGCGCCCCTACTAGGCTGCGCAGGACGCAGGGCGGTGGCCGACAAGACGATGATCGCCCTGCTCAGGAGGGCTCTCCGGGAGGCTTTCCTCCGGCGCTCCCGGACGGGTCATGGCGATCACGCCGCGAAATTCCCCAGTTTCGCGAGCGTGGTCGCCGCCCTGGCGCTGCTGCCGATCCAGGCCCATGGCCAGGAGGCCGCGACGCCGGCGCCTCCCTCCTCCTCCGAGGCCGTCGAACCCGTCCCCGAGGGTGATGGACCGCGACCGAAACTGGTGATCGCCCCCATCCCCCAGTCCGACCCGACTCTGGGCACGGGCGTGACGGTCGTGGCCATGTCGCTCTACCGCGTGGGCGGCTCCCAGCAGGCCTGGACCACCGGCGGCGGCGCCATGTACACGGACTCCCGCAGCTGGGGCGCCCTGTTACTGCAGCGCGCCTATTTCCGGCATGACACGATCCGGGTCACGGCGATCGCCGGCTATGGCGACTTCAACATCGACTTCTATGGCGTCGGCGCCGATGCGGCCGCCCGGGGTCAATCGGTCGGCCTGAACCAGAAGGGCTACGGGGCGATCGTCCAGGGCCTGGTGGAGGTCCAGCCGAACCTGTTCGTCGGGCCGCGGCTGCAGTACGTCGACCTGACCTCCCGCCTGACGACCCCGCCGATTCCGGGACTCGGCATCGACCCTGCGGACCTGACTCTCAATGCTGTCAGCGTCAGCCTGGGGCTCGGCAGCGAATACGACACACGGGATAGTGAATACGGGCCGCGGACAGGAACCCTGGCTTCGGGACAGTGGCTCGTCGCCTCGCCCGATCTCGGATCGGACTTCAGCTATTCGAAGTTCCAGGCCTCGATCAACGGCTACCATCCCGCGGGCGACAAGGGGGTCCTGGCCGGCCGGGTGTTCGTCTGCGGCGCCAGCGACGACGCGCCCTTCTTCGACCTCTGCCTCTTCGGCAGCCACAACGACCTGCGGGGCTACGCGAGCGGCCAGTACCGCGACTCGGCCATGGTGGCCGCCCAGATGGAATTCCGCCGGCGTCTCTTCTGGCGTATCGGCTATGTGGCGTTCGCCGGCGTCGGGAGCGTGGCGCCCGGCTTTTCCGACCTGGGAGACGCGCGCCTGCTGCCCGCGGCCGGCGTCGGCCTGCGGTTTGAAGCTTCCGCTGAATATCGCCTGAACTTCAGCATCGACGCGGCCGTCGGCGACCATTCCGCCGGGGTCTACGTCTATCTCGGCGAGGCGTTCTGATGCGCCTGCGTGCCGATCGATCGCAGGGCGGCCGTCCATGAACGGCCTGCGGATCATGGTCGCCGACGAACAGCCGGTGGTGCGCTGGGGGGTCAGGCAGGTCATCGAAGCCCGCCAGGGCTGGCAACTGTGCGGCGAGGCCGCCAGTGACGAGGAGGCCGTGTCGGTCGCCCTCACGCAGCGCCCGGACATCGCCGTGATCGGTCTCGCGCCCAGGGGCGGACGGCAACTCGGGGTCATCGAACGGTTCGCCCGGGCCGGCCTGGAGGCCAGGGTGCTGATTTTCTCCTCGAGCCAGGACGACGAGGCGATCGCCGCGGGGCTCGCGGCCGGCGCCCAGGGCTATGTCCTGAAGACCGACAGCCTCGAGGAGATGGAGCGCGCCATCGCGACCCTCGCCAGCCGGCGAAGCTACCTGTCGCCGGCCGTCGCCAGCCGGATGCGCGAGACCCGGGAACGCGGCGATGGCGTCGCGGAGCCGAAAAGCCTCACCGAGCGCGAACTTGAGGTGACCCGCCTGGTCGTCGAGGGCCTGAGCAACCGGCAGATCGCCAGCCTGCTGGGTCGCAGCGTCAAGACGATCGAGAGCCACCGCGCCGCCTCGATGCGCAAGGCCGGCGTGCGCAGCGCCGCCGGCCTGGTCCGCTTTGCCATCAGGCACCGGATCGCCGGCGACTGAACCCCGGAAACCGCAACCGTTCGATGTCTGATCCGCCTTCCGATCTGCTGCCTGACAAGGTCCGCCAGGGCCTGTCGCGGCTGGCCGCCCTGCCCGCCTCGGTGAGATCGATCGGCTGGCTGAGCTTCCTCGAGATCGCCTTCGCCGTCGTGCTGTCGGCGGCCGGCCTTGGCTCGGCCTGGTCGAGCCAGGAGATGCGGCTGTGGGGCGGCGTCCAGGCCGAGGAATATGCCCGCACATCCGCGCTACGGGGCTCCGCGTCCCGCCTTCGCGCCGCGGCGGACGCCCGTCGCAACATCGAGATCGGCCTCTTCAGCCAGTGGCTGAACGCCAAGGTGACGGGTCAGGAGGCCCTGGCCAACGCCTACCGGCGGCGTTTTCCGCCGGCCTTCAGCAGAACCTTCGAAGCCTGGCTGGCCCTGCGCCCCCTGGAGAATCCGAGCGCGCCGGCAAGCCCGTTCCACATGGCCGGAACAGATCCCGACGGTCGCGAGGCCGAAAGGACCGAGGAGCGCGCGGAGGCGGCGTTCCGGAACGCCCAGAACGCCAATCGCGTCAGCGACCTGTTTGGACAGGTCAACGTCATTTTCGCCACGGCCATGTTCATCTCGGGGATCGGCAATCACTTCGACGGCCGGCGCGTCAGGGCCGTGCTGATGACCGTGGGGCTGCTCTGCTGCGTGATCGGCTTCTGGCGCATGGGCCACCTGCCCGCGCTATTCACCCGGTGAAGCGGCTTCGCCCGGTGACATTCCCTGTCGACATCCCAAACCCCTGAAAGGAGTCAGTCCATGCGTATTCGCCTGATCGGTCTCGCGGTCGCCACCCTCCTGGCCGCCGCCGCGCCGGCGGCCGCGACCTTCGCGGCGTCCGCGCCCACCAGCTGGGACGATCTTGTCCGCGTCAAGTCCAGGGCCCTCGACTCTGTCTACCTCCTGCCGGGCGTCGATTTCCGGCCCTACACCAAGGTCATGATCGATCCTGCCGAGGTCGCGTTCCGCAAAGGCTGGCTACGGGACTACAACGCCTCGACCTCGTCCCTCGCTGCCCGTCTCGACGAGTCCGACGCCGAGCGAATGGCCGCCGAGGCGCGAACCGGCTTCGATGGCATCGTCCGCGAGGCGTTCGCCGCGGCCGGCTACGAGATCGTCGACACCCCGGGCGCCGATGTCCTGCGCGTCTCGCCGAGCGTCTTCAACCTGGCGATCAACGCGCCCGACGTGCCCTCGGCGGGACGGGTGTCCAACTGGTCGGTCGAGGCAGGCGAAGCCAGCGTGCTGGTCGAGGTGCGCGATTCCACGACCGGCGCGCTCCTGGGGCGCGCGGTCGATCGGGCGCGCCTTGACGATGGCCGGATGACGCGCCGGACCGAGGCCTCCAACCGGGCCGACTTCGAGCAGCTGTTCCGACGCTGGTCGGCGACGATGGTCAATGGCCTTGCCCAGTTGAAGGCCCTGTCGCCCATTTCCGCGTCGGGGACGCCGGCCCGGCCCTGACCGGATCGGGCCAGATGGTTTTCAGGGGCGTCGACTTCACCTAGAACGGGTCTCCTGGAGGCGGGGATGGAGCGGCATAGTCCACGGATCGACCCCCGGCGGGCGCGAACTCGCCGGGCCCTGTTGCGTGCGGGCGAGGCCCTCCTCATCAGCCATGCCATCGAGGTCGTCAGCGTCGATGACATCGTCAAGACGGCCGGCGTCACCCGTGGCAGCTTCTACAACCACTTCGAGGACAAGGAGGCGCTGGCCCGCGAGATTTCACGCAATGTGCGCCTCGCGGGCGAGGCGATGGTCGATGCGGCGAACGAGGGGATTTCGGACCCCGCCGAACGCGTCGCGCGGGCATTGGCCATCTTCGTACACTTCTCGACGGTCGAGCCGCTGCGGGCCCGGTCGATGGTCCGGCTGTTCGCCGGCGCCACCGCCCTGCCCCTGGCGGATGTGAACATCGGGGTCCTCGCGGACGTGGCGCGGGGGCTGGAAGAGGGGCGTTTCCGCGGGCCAAGCCTGCAGAGCGGCATCCTGCTGATCATCGGCATCGTCCAGATGAGCATTCTCTACCTGCTGGAGTCGACCCGGCCCGTCGCCACCGAGGCCTTTGCCGCCGAGCTTGCGGCGGACCTGCTGCGCGGCCTCGGCGTCGACCCCACCCAGGTCACGGCCATCGGCCGCCGCGCCGCTCGCGACGTGTTCGCGGACGGGGCTCGCCTCCAAGCCCGTCTGGACCCGCTGGACTAGCGGCCGTCAACCGCCGAAGACCGCATTCCCGCCCCGCGGGAATGGCCGGGCGCCCGCCGCGCCCCAGGGCCCGATGTCACCGGGGGCTGGCGAGGAAATCGTCCCGCTGACCGAAGGTAAGGCCCGCCTTGCTGCTTGCGCGGGCCGCGGGGAGCGGGCGACATCCCGGTGCGACACGGCTGGCCGAATCGAACGGCGCCGACACGGGAGGACGACCACATGTTTTCGCATATCATGATCGGCACCAATGACCTGGAGCGGGCCAAGAGCTTCTATGACGCCCTGCTCGGCACGCTCGGCGTTCCGCCGGCCTTCGTCGATGGCCACCGGATCTTCTACATGACGCCGACCGGGGTGTTCTCGGTGTCGAAGCCGATCAATGGCGAACCGGCCACGGCTCCCAACGGCGGCACCATCGGCTTCGCCTGTTCCTCGCCCGAGGTGGCCGACGCCTGGCACGCCGCGGGCCTGGCCGCCGGCGGGACCACCTGCGAAGACCCGCCCGGGGTGCGCGCGGGCGCCACCGGCAAGATGTATCTGGCCTATCTGCGCGATCCGGACGGCAACAAGCTGTGTGGCCTGCACCGGATGCAGTGAGGCCGCTGTTCCAGATGACGGCGGGGGGCGGCCTGCTCGGCCGCCCCTTTTCGTTTCACCTGTAGACGAAGGCCGCGTCGTCCAGGTCGATGGCCGGAATCTCGTCCTTCTCGGCCCAGTAGTCCTGGGTGTGCTGCCATTCGGGCTTGTCACCCTTCTTCGGCAGCAGGTGCATGCCGCGCATCAGGTAGCCGGGGTTGAAGTTCTCCGGATCCATCCAGTCGCTGAGCGGCATGTCCCTGTCTTCCGGCCGAAGCGTCGGGGTGACCATGGTCGCCCCCTTCTTCTTCATGTGATTCAGCAGGCGGGCGACGAAGTCGCCGATCAGATCGGCCCGCAGGGTCCAGCTGGCGCGGAAATAGCCAAACACCCAGACCATGTTGGGCACGCCGGTGAACATCATGCCGCGGTAGGTCACCGTGTCGTGGAAGTTCAACGGCTTGCCGTCGATGACGAACCTGATGTCGCCCAGGACGCTGAGGTTGAAGCCGGTCGCCGTGACGATGATGTCGGCCTCCAGCTCCTGGCCCGACTTGAGCAGGATGCCCTTCTCGGTGAAGCGATCGATCTCGTCGGTGACCACCGAGGCCTTGCCGGAGACCACGCCCTGGAACAGGTCACCGTCGGGCACGAAGGCGATGCGCTGGCGCCATGGCCTGTACTTCGGGGTGAAATGCTTCTCGATGTCGAAGTCGGGCCCGACGAAGGCGCGCACGCCCTCCAGCAGCTCGTTCTTGACCGCCTCTGACTCCTCGACGGCCCGCTTGGTGAAGGCGGCCTGGTCGAACAGCACCTTGCGACGGACGATCTCGTGGATCCATTCCTCGGGAATCTCGAGTTCGCGCAGGGTGTTGGCCAGCTCGTTCTCGTTGCGGCCCGGGATGAAATAGGTCGGCGAGCGCTGCAGCAGGGTGGTGTGGGCCGTGTCGCCGGCGATCGCCGGCACCAGGGTCGCGGCGGTCGCGCCGGAGCCGATGACGATGACCTTCTTGTTCCTGTAGTCGAGATCCTGGGGCCAGGTCTGGGGATGGACGATCTTTCCCTTGAAGGTGTCCATGCCCTCCCACTCCGGCGTGTAGCCTTCGGAGTGGCGGTAGTAGCCCTGGCACATCCAGAGGAAGTTGCAGGTGAAGCGGACCGGCTGGCCGGTGTCCTTGCGGACGCCCTCAATGGTCCACTTGCGGTCCGACGTCGACCAGGTCGCCGAGGTGATCTGGTGTCCATAGCGGATGTGCCGGGCCAGGTCGTTCTCGTCGATGACCTCGCCCATGTATTTCAGGATTTCCTCGGCGCTGGCGATTGGCGCCCCGACCCAGGGCTTGAACCGATATCCGAAGGTGTAGAGGTCGCTGTCGGAGCGGATGCCCGGGTAGCGGTGCATCCACCAGGTGCCGCCGAAGTTCTCGAGCCCCTCAAGCACGACGTAGCTGGTCCCCGGGCACTGGGTCTTGAGATGATAGGCGCCGCCCACACCGGAAATCCCGGCGCCGACGATCAGAACGTCGAAATGTTCGGTGGTCGTGGTCGCAGCGCGCGAAAGGGTGGCGGTGTCGGTCATGGACGGTTTCCTCTGCCGGCTTGGGCCGGACGATCTGTTCGACGGCAGAGTTCGACGCCGCCGGTAGGTTATCGTTGATCAGGATCAAAGCCGACGCAATCTCGGCCGGTGATTTTTCTTGCCCCGCCGCGGTCAGACCGGCTCGTCATTGAAGCGGATGTCGCCCTTTTCCAGCCCCCGCAATACGACCTCGACGCCGCCGGAGCGGATCATCCATTCGAGACGGTGATCGCGGTACTGCCGCTTGAACAGGCCGGCGTCGAGGATTCCGGCCACGGCCGTCATGGCCTTCACCGCGTCGCGCGCGGCGTCGAACGCGGCGCTGACAGAGGCGCGGGCCCGGGCG
>DAORNX010000054.1:0-9650 GCA_035441225.1 Caulobacter sp. | reverse complement strand
CGCACCAGCGACCCCGCCATGGCGTCCGGCCCGACCAGCACCAGGATGCGTTCGCCGGCCGCCCACGGCCCCTCGACCCCGGCCGCCCGCATGGCCTGGTTCAGCTGGTCGTCGACCGTCTGGGCCGCGCGACGCAGGGCCAGCTCGCGCAGGGCGGTCAGGTTCTCGGGTTTGAAGAACCGGTCCGCGGCCAGTCGGGCCGTCTCGGGGACATAGACCTTCCCCGCCGCCATCCGCTCGCGCAGCTCGGTCGGGGTGATGTCGATCAGCTCGATCTCGTCGGCCCTGGACAGCGCGCTGTCGGGCACCGTCTCGCGCTGGCGAACGCCGGTAATCTTCCAGACCACGTCCACCAGGCTCTCGAGATGCTGGACGTTCAGCGTGGTCCAGACATTGATCCCGGCCGCCAGCAGTTCCTCGACGTCCTGCCAGCGCTTGGGATGGCGCGAGCCCGGGGCGTTGGAATGGGCGTACTCGTCGACCAGCAGCAGGCCCGGCCGGCGCGCCAGCGCGGCGTCGAGATCGAACTCGAGCAGCGTGCGATCGCGGTAGTCGATCGGCTTGCGTGGGAGAACCTCCAGGTCGTCCAGCAGGGCCTCGGTCTCGCGCCGGCCATGGGTCTCGATCACCCCGACCAGGACGTCGCCGCCGCCGGCCCTGTGGCGGGCGGCGGCGCCGAGCATGGCGTAGGTCTTGCCCACGCCCGGGGACATGCCGAGGAAGACCTTCAGCCGTCCCCGGCCGTGACGCCCCGCCGTCGCCAGCAGCGCGTCCGGATCGGGTCTGGGGTGCTCGTCCGGGCTCATCGCGCCGGAGGTTGCGCCGCCGGAAGCCGGGCGTCGAGCGCCAGATTGACCTTCAGCACATTGACCCGCGGCTGACCAAGAAAGCCGAGCGTCGGGGCGACGGTGCTGGCGAGGATCACGGCGCGGACCTGGGCCTCGCGCCGCGCGCGGCGGCGATGCGCTGCACCTGGCGTTCGGCGTTGGCCGGCGAGACATCCGGGTCGAGGCCGGAGCCGGAGGTGGTCACCGCGTCGACCGGAACGGCGGCCGGGCTCTCCGCCCGCAGGGCGTCGGCGTCGGCCTTCACCCGGGCGGCGTAGTCCGCGTTCAGCGGGCCGTAGTTCGAGCCCGAGGACCCGGCTCCGTCATAGCCCTTGCCGGCCGCCGAGGGACGCGGATGCAGGTAGCGGTCCTGGGTGAAGCCCTGGGCGATCAGGGCCGACCCGACCGTCTTGCCGGCCTTGTCGGTGACCAGCGAGCCGTTGGCCTGGGCCGGGAAGGCCGCCTGGGCGATGCCGGTGACGGCCAGCGGATAGCCCAGGCCGAGGAGGGCGGTGAAGAAGACCATCGAGACGATGGCGGGACGCAGGTGCGAGAGCATGGTCACAGTCCTCAGGCGAGGCCGATGGCGGAGACGATCAGGTCGATCGCCTTGATGCCGATGAACGGGGCGACGAGACCGCCCAGGCCGTAGACGGTCAGGTTGCGGCTGAGCAGCTTGCCGGCGCCGATGGCCCGGTACTTCACGCCGCGCAGAGCCAGCGGGATCAGGGCCACGATCACCAGGGCGTTGAAGATCACGGCCGACAGGATCGCGCTTTCCGGGCTGTGCAGCTGCATGATGTTCATGCCGCCCAGGGCCGGCAGGGCGACCACGAACAGCGCCGGGATGATGGCGAAATACTTGGCCACGTCGTTGGCGATCGAGAAGGTCGTCAGGGCGCCGCGGGTGATCAGCAGCTGCTTGCCGACCTCGATGATCTCCAGGACCTTGGTCGGGTCGCTGTCGAGGTCGACCATGTTGCCGGCCTCGCGGGCGGCCTGGGCCCCGGTCTGCATGGCCACCCCGACGTCGGCCTGGGCGAGCGCGGGGGCGTCGTTGGCCCCGTCGCCGCACATGGCCACCAGCCGGCCCTTGGCCTGTTCGGCGCGGATCAGGCGCAGCTTGTCCTCGGGCGTGGCCTCGGCGAGGAAGTCGTCGACCCCCGCCTCGGAGGCGATGGCCGCGGCGGTCACGGGGTTGTCGCCGGTGATCATCATCGTCCGCACGCCCATCCGGCGCAGGTCGGCGAAACGGTCCTTCACGCCGGGCTTGACCACGTCCTTCAGATGGATGGCGCCAACCAGCACGCCGTTCTCGGTCACCGCCAGCGGCGTGCCGCCGGAGCGGGCGATGCGGTCGACGGCCTGGCGGAACTCGGGCGGGGTCTGGGCCTCGCTCAGGTTCAGCGACCGAAGCACAGCGTCGACCGCGCCCTTGCGCCAGGACTCCTTGCCCGCGTCGAGGCCCGATTGCCGGGTCGTCGCCGAGAAGGCGATGAAAGTCGCGCCGGCGGGAACCTCGGCGGTCAGGCCCTGGTCGCGGGCGAGGTCGACGATCGAGCGGCCTTCCGGGGTCTCATCGGCCAGGGAGGCCATCAGGGCGGCCTTCATCGCCACTTCGGGCCGCACGCCCGGCGCCGGAATGACCTCGGTGGCCATGCGGTTGCCGAAGGTGATCGTGCCGGTCTTGTCGAGCAGCAGGGTGTCGACGTCGCCGGCCGCCTCCACGGCCCGGCCGGAGGTGGCCAGCACATTGACCTTCAGCAGCCGGTCCATGCCGGCGATGCCGACGGCGCTGAGCAGGCCGCCGATGGTGGTCGGAATGAGCGTGACGAACAGGGCGCCGAGCACCATCGGGTCGAGCCTGACGCCTGAATAGGCGCCCAGGCCCAGCAGGGTCACGACCGCGATCAGGAACACCAGGGTCAGTCCGGCCAGCAGCACGGCCAGGGCCAGCTCGTTGGGCGTCTTGCGCCGGTCGGCGCCCTCGACCATGGCGATCATCCGGTCGAGGAAGGTCGAGCCGGGCTGGCTGGTGATGCGCACCTTGATCCAGTCGGAGACCACGGTGGTGCCGCCGGTGACGGCCGAGCGGTCGCCGCCGCTCTCGCGGATCACGGGCGCGGACTCGCCGGTGATGGCCGCCTCGTTGACGCTGGCCACGCCCTCGATGATCTCGCCGTCGGCCGGGATCACGTCCCCGGCCTCGACCAGAACCACCTCGCCGGCGCCGATCTTGTGCGCCGGCGTCGGGATCCAGGTGCCGGTCGAGGGATCGATCAGCAGCTTGGCCTTGGTGGTCACCCGCGCGGCGCGAAGGCTGTCGGCCGCCGCCTTGCCCCGGCCCTCGGCGACGCTTTCGGCCAGGTTGGCGAACAGCACGGTGGCCCATAGCCAGGCGGCGATCTGGACCGGGAAGCCGGCGGGCTGGCCCGCGCCGATGGCGACGCCGGCCGAGACAGTGGCCAGGACGGCCACCACCTCGGTCGACAGGATTACCGGATTGCCGGTCAGCTTGCGCGGATCGAGCTTGAGGAAGGCCTCGCGCATCGCCCGGAACAAGGCGGCGCGGGAGAGGGTGACCGAGCCGATGGCGCTCTTGGTGCGCGGCCCGTCGGCGGTTGGATCCATGGTGGACATGTCAGGCGTCCTTGAAGGGAGCTCAGCGCGCCGCCGCCAGCACCTGGAAGTGCTCGACGATCGGACCCAGCGCCAGGGCGGGGAAGAACTGCAGGCCGCCGAGGATCAGGATGATCCCGATCAGCAGGCCGGCGAACAGCGGGCCGTCCGACGGCAGGGTGCCGGCGGTCGGCGCGAGCTTGGGCTTGGCCGCGATCGACCCGGCGATGGCCATCACCGGCACGATGTAGGCGAAGCGGCCCAGCAGCATGGCGATGCCCAGGGTGGTGTTCCACCAGGGGGCGTTGGCGGTCAGGCCGGCGAAGGCCGAGCCGTTGTTCCCCGCCGCCGAGCTGTAGGCATACATGATCTCGGACAGGCCGTGCGGCCCCTTGTTGAGCAGCCCGGCCAGGGCCACCGGCAGCACCGCCGCCATGGCCGAGAAGCCCAGGATCACGATCGGCAGGATCAGCACCGCCAGCATGGCGAACTTGATCTCGCGCGCCTCGACCTTCTTGCCGAGATACTCGGGCGTGCGGCCGACCATCAGCCCGGCGACGAACACCGCCAGCAGGGCCATGACCATCATGCCATAGAGGCCCGAGCCGACCCCGCCCGGCAGAATCTCGCCCAGCTGGATCATGAACAGGGCGATGCCGCCGCCGAGCGGCGTGAAGCTGGCGTGCATGCCGTTGACGCCGCCGTCGGAGGCGCCGGTGGTGAAGGCGGCCCAGACGGCCGTCGAGGGCGCGCCGAAGCGGACCTCCTTGCCTTCCATGCTGACCGGCGCGTCGACGCCGGCGGCGATCATCGCCGGCTGCGGCGTCAGGGTTTCGGTTGCGTAGACGCCGCCGGCCGCGGCCGCCACCAGGATGACCATGACGGCCGCCAGGGCGCGGGCCTCCTTGCGGGCCAGAACCACCCGGCCGAAGGCGAACACGGTGGCCAGGCTGAGCACGTTCATGGCCACGATCTGGATCAGGTTGGTCCAGGCGTTGGGATTTTCGAACGGGTGCGCGGAATTGGCGTTGAAGACGCCGCCGCCGTTGGTGCCGAACTGCTTGATGATCTCCTGGCTGGCGACCGGGAACAGGGCGAGCGTCTGCTTCGCCCCCTCAAGGGTCGTCGCCTCGGCGCCGGCCGCCAGCGACTGGGGCACGCCGAGCGCCACCAGCACCAGGGCGCCGACCAGGCTGACCGGTAGCAGGACGTAGAGGACGATGCGGGTCACATCGACCCAGAAGTTGCCCAGCCTGTCGCCCCTGTCGGCCGCGAAGGCGCGGGCGACGGCGGCGGCGATGGCCAGTCCGGTGGCGGCGGAGACGAAGTTCTGCACCGTCAGACCGGCCATCTGCGAGAAGGTCGAAAGCGTCGCCTCCGGCGCGTAGGACTGCCAGTTGGTGTTGGTCACGAAGCTGACGGCGGTGTTGAAGGCCAGGTGCGGCGACAGGCCGGCGAACCCCTGCGGATTTAACGGCAGCAGGCCCTGCAGCCGCAGCATGCCGTACAGGATCGCAAAGCCCGCGCCGCTGAAGGCGAGCACCGAACCGGTGTAGGCCAGCCAGCCCTGGCCCTTTTCGCTGTCGACGCCGAACAGCGCATAGGCGACCCGCTCGACGGGCCGAAGAACCGGCTGCAGCCAGGTGCGTTCACCGGTCCAGACCCGCGCGAGATAGCCGCCGAGCGGCAGGCTCAACGCCAGTGTGAGGCCGATCGTGAAGACGATCTCGGCCCAGCCCCGCCAGTCCATGCGAGGTCTCCCTTCGGTTTGATCAGAATTTGTCGGGGCGCAGCAGCGCGGCGACCATGTAGACGGCCAGTCCGACGGCGGCGGCGGCGTAGAGGATCGTTGTGAGCATGGTCGTCAGACCTTGCGCAGCAGCGCGGCATAGAGCCCGAAGAGCGCGAACGCCCCGAGCCCGAGCAGGAGAAACAGGAGATCGGCCATCAGGGCCTCCACAACGATGTCACGCGAAAGATCGCGCCGACGGCCGTCAGGGAGCCAGACGGATGATGGTCCCCTGGCGTAAGGGGACCATAAGGGCCCGGCGCGGGGGTGACTGGATTCACGTCAACGGCCGCCCCGTGTCGCCAGGCCCGCCGGTCACACGCGCGCGGCGGCGGGTCGCACTGGACTCGGCCGACGGCGACGGGCGAAAACCCCGGGCATGTCCCGCCCGCTTCTGTTCCTTGATCCCGACAGCGATCTCAGCCTGCAGGACCAGGTCCGCCGCAAGCTGGTCGACGCGGCCTGCGCCGGGGCCTTCCCGCCTGGAAAACGGCTGCCGTCGTCCAGGGCGCTGGCGGCCCAGCTCGGCGTGGCGCGCAACACGGTGACCCTGGCCTATCAGAAGCTGCTCGACGAAGGCCTGTTCGTCAGCCGCGAGCGCAGCGGCATCTACGCCGACCATGACATGCTGCGCGGTCTGACGGCGGTGCTGTCCGTGGCCGGCGACCGCGAGCCGGCGCCCTCGACGCGCTGGCGCGGCCGCTTCAAGTCGGGCGAAGGGGACGAGCCGGTCGCGCGGCGGACGCCCAACTGGCGGCAGTATCCCTATCCCTTCATCGACGGTCTGTTCGACGCGTCCCTGTTCCCGGTGGCGGAATGGCGCGAAGCCAGCCGGCAGGCCCTGGCGGTCGGCGAAATCGGCCAGTGGTCGATGGACGGCGGCGACGCCGACGATCCGATGCTGATCGAGGAGATCCGCACCAAGGTGCTGCCGCGGCGGGGCATCCAGGCGCGTCCGGACGAGATCCTGGTCACCGTCGGGGCCCAGCAGGCGCTGTCGCTCGTCAGCCGCATGCTGATCGACCGGACCAGCGTGGTGGCGATCGAGAATCCCGGCTACCCGGACATGCGCCGGCTGGCCATGGACCGCGGCGCCCGGCTGGTTCACCAGCCGGTGGATGACGAGGGGCTGGTGGTCGACCGGCGGCTGGACGACTGCGACCTCATCTACGTCACGCCGAGCCATCAGTTTCCCACCGGCGTGATGATGACCCAGGCCCGCCGGGAAGCGCTGCTCCGGAAGGCCGCCGCGCGCGACCTGATCATCATCGAGGACGATTTCGCCTGCGAGACCAACTACCTCGACGAGGCCTGCCCGGCCCTGCGCAGTCTGGATCGCGACGACCGGGTGATCTATGTCGCCGGCTTCTCCAAGGTTCTGGGACCGGGGCTGCGGCTGGGGTTCATGGTCGCTTCGGCCGAGGTGATCGCCGAGGCCCGCCGGCTGCGCCACCTGTCCATCCGCCACCCGCCGCTGAACAACCAGCGGACGGCCGCCCATTTCCTCGCCATGGGCCACTATGACGCGACGATGATGCGGCTGGGCCGGCTGTTCCGCGAGCGCCGCACGGCGCTGCGCGACGCCCTCAACCACTATCTGCAGCAGTCGGTCGCCATCGCGCCGCTGCGGGGCGGGGCGACCTACTGGGTGCGGGGTCCCGACCACCTCGACGTCGAGGCCTTCGCCGCGGAGGCCGAGCGCCGGGGCGTGCTGATCGAGCCGGTCGGGCCCTACTACGCCGACAACAAGGCCCCGACGAACATCTTCCGGCTCGGGGTGACCAGCCTGCCGCTGGACCGGATCCGCCATGGCGTCGAGGTTCTCGCCGACCTGATGCGGGATCTGCCGGGAACGGCCAGGACCTTCCCGGAGACCGCCGAGGCCAGGCTGTCGGGCGAGGCGCTGCGGGCGGCCATGTCGGGCGCGGTGCTGCTGTGCAAGACGGTCTATGGCGACCCCTGCACGATCGAGCTTCTGCCCGACGGGCGGATGGTCGGCCGGGCCGGCTACGCCAACGAGGACTGCGACGAGGGGCGCTGGTGGGTCGAGGGCGACTTCTGGCGTCGCCAGTGGGACCGCTGGTCCTACGGCGAGACCTCGAGCCTGATGACCACCATCGTCGGCGATCGCATCGGCTGGTTCGACGCCGGCGGGCGGCTGGTTGACTCCGCCGTCATCCGGCGGGCGGAGGCGGCCTGACCCTCTGGGTCCAGATTTCATCGGTCGCTCATATCGGTGTCAAACTGGCGCCATAAACGGGCGCGGGCTGGCGCTATGTGACGGCGGCCCCTGCGGCCACTCTGCTGGTTCATGGCCCTCGGCCTGTCCCAGAGAGTTCTCATGCGTCCGATTGGAATCGCCGGCCTTCAACTGCAGCTCGACAGGGGCGACAACGGCGACCGCATCGCCGCCGAGGTCGCGGCCGTGAAGGCGCGCCTGCCGTGGGTCGACATGGTGGTGCTCGGCGAACTGGCCCTGTTCGGCGCCGCCGTGGCGAACGCCCAGCCCCTGCCCGGCGAGGCCGAGGCCAGGATGTGCGAGGCGGCCCGCGCCGCCGGCGTCTGGCTGGTGCCCGGTTCGCTGTTCGAGGCTGATGGCGGCCGCGTCTACAATACCGCGCCGGTGATCGACCCGAGCGGCCAGGTCGTCGCCCGTTACCGCAAGATCTACCCGTTCCTGCCCTACGAGCAGGGCGTCACCCCCGGAAACGAGTTCGTCGTCTTCGACGTGCCCGCCGTCGGCCGCTTCGGCCTGTCGATCTGCTACGACATGTGGTTCCCGGAGACGACCCGCACCCTGACCTGGATGGGCGCCGAGGTCATTCTTCACCCGGGCATGACCAACACCATCGACCGCGAGGCGGAGCTGGCCATCGCCCGCGCCAGCGCGGTGACCAACCAGGTCTTCTTCGTCGATATCAACACCGCCGGCTCCCTCGGGGTCGGGTTGTCGGGCGTGTTCGGGCCGGGCGGCGAAGTCATTCATCAGGCGGGCGCCGGCCATGAGGTCATCGCCGTCGAGCTGGACCTGGACCAGGTGACGCGGGTGCGCGAGCGCGGCTGGCACGGGCTGGGACAGCCCCTGAAGAGCCTGCGCGACCATCCGATCGACTTTCCGCCCTACCGGGAAGGGTTCGCCGCGTCGCCGGCCTTTTCCGGACTGGGACCATTGCAGAAGCCGGGGTTGGCGCGGCCGGCCTCGCCCGGGTTGCGAGTGATCAAGACGTAGGCGCGTCGCGGGCGCGCGCGTCGCGCGTCTGGCGGGAAATGACAGCAGGTCTGTCTGATAGGAGGGGGATTGAGATGAAGAAGTCGAACCTGAAGGGCGCCATTTCGATCGGCGCGTTGCTCATGGGCCTGGCCTCCGGCGGCGCCGCCGTCGCCCAGGAGTCCGGGGAGACCACCGTTGGCGAGGTCGTGGTCACGGCCAACCGCCGCGAACAGAGCGTCCTGGAAGTGCCCTACAATATCTCGGCGGTGTCCGGGGAGGCGATCGAGGACGGCAAGATGCTCGACGCCGCCGAGCTGATGCGGGGGGTGCCGGGCGTCGCGGTGGTGGATCGCGGCTATCGCAACGGCGGCGTGATCAACAACGTGCTGATCCGCGGGATCAACGTCGACAGCAACGCCCTGGGCGACTACGCGGTCTCCAGCGTCGCCCCGGTGTCGACCTACCAGAACGACACGCCCCTGTTCGCCGGCTTTCTGCTCAAGGATCTTGAGCGGGTCGAGGTGCTGCGCGGGCCGCAGGGCACCCTCTATGGCTCGGGCTCGCTCGGCGGCACCGTCCGCTACATCACCCGCGCGCCCCGACTGGGCGAGTTCAGCGGCGCGGCCAACGTCACGGCCAGCAAGGTCGAGGGCTCCGGCAGCGTCGGCTGGGCCGGCGACCTGACCCTCAACCTTCCGCTCGGCGACATGTTCGCCCTGCGCGCCACGGTCAGCCGGATCGACTATCCAGGCCTCACCGACTACGTGAACCTCTATGTGCTGGACGCCACCGGCGCCCCGGCCGCGCCGGGCGGCCTCCTGTCGCCCGACGCCGCCTACACCAGCAGGAAGGACGCCGACACGGTCGAGATCACCTTCGCCCGCGCCGCCCTGCTGTTCGAACCGAACGACACGTTCAACGCCACCCTCACCTACAGCCAGCAGTCCGACGAGGTCGGCGGTCGCCGGCAGGTGACGCGCGGCCTGGACGGGTACGGCAACCGCTACGGCGACTACGAGAACGGGTCGGTGCAGCTCGAGCCGTCGTCGCGCGACGTCAGCCTGGCCGCCCTGGAAATGAACATCGACCTGGGCTTCGCGACCCTGACCTCGTCGACCTCGGTCTACAGCCACGAGGGCGACAGCGTCAGCGAGAACACCGGCTTCTACGCCCAGGCCGGCTTCCTGAGCTTCTACTACAACTA
>DAORNX010000053.1:7170-9756 GCA_035441225.1 Caulobacter sp. | reverse complement strand
ACATGGCGAACCGGGCGGCCAGATCCGCCTGGCCGGGCCCGGCGCTCAGCAGCAGATGACGGCCGGTCGGAACCGCGAAGGGCAGGGCGACGAGTCGGCCGTCGTCGAGGTGCCCCTCGGCGGCGAACAGGTGAGTCAGGGCCACGCCGGCTCCGCGAGCGGTCGCGTCGAGCGCCATGCCGGCGTCGTCGAAGGCGAAGGCCGGTGGCCGACTCGCGACGGCGAAGTGTTCGGTCCATCCGTCCCAGTCGCAACCGCCGCCGGCGATCAGCGGCGCGCGGACGATCTGCCGGGGCGTGTCGAGGCGCCGGGCCGACAGAAGGTCGGGACTGCATACGGGAAAACAGGATAGTTCCGGCCCGACGACATCGGCTTCGCGCCCTTCGGTCGTCGCCAGGTCGATGACCACGTCGCTGTCCGGATCCTGGTCACGCGAGCCGGTCGTTCGGACCTCGATCCTCAGGTCGGGCATGGCCTCGGCCAGCCGCGCCAGTTTCGCGCCGAACCACAGGCGGCCGAAGTCCGCCGGCATGGCGACGGTCAGCACGCCGGCGCGGGAGCCGCCGGTGATCTCCCGCAGGGTCCGGTCGAGCGAGCGCGCGGCGTCGTGATAGGATTCAGCCAGGCGCAGGGCGGCCTCGGACGGCTCCATGGCCCCGCCTTTGCGCTGGAACAGCGGGGTGCCAAGCTCGGCCTCCAGCCGCCGGATCGACTGGCTGACGGCGCTGTGGGTGATGCGCAGCTCCTTCGCCGCCCAGGTGAAGCTGCGGTGGCGCGATGCGGCCTCGACGGCGCGCAGGGCTG
Organism: Caulobacter sp.; assembly: GCA_035441225.1. Classification (GTDB taxonomy): domain Bacteria; phylum Pseudomonadota; class Alphaproteobacteria; order Caulobacterales; family Caulobacteraceae; genus Caulobacter. Next base: position 8,952 of record DAORNX010000053.1, on the reverse strand, counting down.
AAAAGGGCGGCGGACGATCTGTCATGCGGTCAGTCTGAAGCGCCGGGCGGCGGACCGCGCCAGCCTAGCGTGATTTGCGGGCCGCGCCGAAGGGATCGCCATCGGGTCCTCAATGCAGCGTGGGCGCGGCAGCGGGGCCGACCGCCATTGGCGCCGCCCCGGCCCCGGGACGAGGAAACACCAGGGCCGACAAGGCTCCGTCGTCGTCACTGCGGTGGGAGAAACGGCCACCCAGCTGTTCGACCATCGCCTCGATCGACTGCCGCCTGAGGTCCAGTTCAGGCAGATCCTCGCCGCGGGGGCGGGCCTCGGCGACCTCCAGCGTCGCCTCCCGATCGGTCTCCCGCAGCCGCACCCGCATCAGGGCGGGGGTGTTCAGCTGCAGGCGCGCGTTGAAGCACTCGAGCAGGACGATCGCCACCGAGGTCGCCTGGTCCAGCGGCAGGCGCACACCCTGTTCCTCGATTTCCACCCGCACCGGCGGATGCCCGCGGGCGGCCAGGGTCGCGTCGAGCAGCTGGCGGGCGAAGACGTCGAAGTCGAGGGTCTTGTCCGCCTCCCCGGCGACGGTGCGATGCACGCGGGAGATCAGGATGGTCCGGGCCGAGGCCTCGGCGAGCGCCTTGGACAGCGACTGGTCGGTCTCGTCGCGCGCCTGCAACTGCAGCAGGGCGGCGACAAGCTGCAGATGGTTGGTCACCCGCTCGTTGAGCTCGCCGAACAGTTCAGCATGGCTGCGGGCCAGGGCCTCGGCCCGCGCCCGGGCGGCGGCCAGCTGGTCGAGGGCGCGCGCCATGCCGGTGATGAAGTAGATCGACACCGTGGCGGTGAAGGCGAACAGCAGCGTGGTGGTGAGGTTGGCGACGTCCCCCTTCCAGGCCTGCGCCGGAGCCGCGAAGAACCAGTAAGCCAGTCCCGCGGACACAACCGCCGACAGGGTCGCCGGTCCGGCTCCGAAGAAGTAGGCGGCCAGGATCACCACCGGATAGAAGACGGTGAAGGTGTGGCTGTCGCCGAACAGCGGGGCCAGCGCCAGCCGGCCGGCGAAGCCCAGCCCCACGAGGGCGAGCGTCGCGCCGTAGCGCGCGGCCGGAGTCGATGTCGACAGAGGGGGCATTGACGCGGGCTCCAGGGTTCGCCGGGGGCGGCGGGCCGGTGACCATCATGCTTCAGGCTGATGACAGTTTTTCTTCAATGGCGGGCGCCGCTCTTTCGTCGGGAGCCGCACTGTAAGTCCAGCTTGACTTGCCCGACGTGGCTGGCCACCCTTTTGGCATGCGCACAGCGGTCATTCAGATCGGGCCCGGCCATCCGCCCCTTGAGCGCCAGCTGGCGCGCCTGGAGGCGCTGTCGCCGGAGCGCTATCACGTCGAGGAGACGATGACGGCGCGGTCCGCGCAGCGGATTCTCGAATGCCTCGAGCGTCAGGCCGAAGGTGACGAGGTCTGTTTCCTCTCGCTGGCGACGCTTCGCCTGGGCGTCGGCGAGACGGTCCGGCTGCTCAAGGCCCTCACCGACCGCGGCGTCGCCTGCCTGACCCTCGATGACGACGACCAGGTGGTGCGGGTCGATGGCCAGGCCGAGGCCGGCCCGGTTCTGCACCTGCTCTCGGATCTTCAGGCCAGGCTGGACGGCGACGGCGCCGCGTCGCCCGCCCGCCCGCCCGAAGGCGCGCGCGGCCTTCTCGGTGAGGCGGAGATCGCCGACATCCGTCGGCTCGCGCGCTCGGGCCTGTCGCCACGTCGCATCGGCCTGATCTATCGCCGCACGCCCGACTGCATC
>DAORNX010000053.1:0-7004 GCA_035441225.1 Caulobacter sp. | reverse complement strand
AACGCACTCGGCGTGCCGATAGCGGCCGGCGTGCTGTATCCGTTCTTCGGTGTGCTCTTGAGTCCGATGATCGCCGCCGCCGCAATCGCGATGCCGGCACAGGCCGCTGAAACCGGCGCCGACGCCGCCGAGATCGCCCAGCTGCGGGCGCAGATCCAGGCCCTGTCGGACCGGCTCGCCGCCCAGGAGGCCGCCCAGGCCCGCGCCGACGCGCAGATCCAGACCATTCCGGCCCAGGTTCAGACGGCCGTCGCCGCCGTTCCGCCGCCGGCGCCCGCGCCGGCCAAGCCGTCCTGGACCGACAAGACCGTCGTGTCGGGCCGGATGTACTTCGACCTGACCAACATCACCCAGGAGTCGGACGGCTCGCGCGTCCAGCCGACCGGCACGGGCTTCGACATCAAGCGCTTCTACATTGGCGTTGATCACAAGTTCAACGACATGTTCTCGGGCAATGTGACCACCGACTTCCAGTATTCGTCGGCGATCTCCTCGACCGAGCTCTACATCAAGAAGGCCTATCTGCAGGCCAAATTCTCCGACGCCCTGGTCGTGCGCCTCGGTTCGACGGACCTGCCCTGGGTGCCGTTCGCCGAGGACATGTACGGCTACCGCTATGTTGAAAACACGCTGATCGACCGGACCAAGTTCGGCACCTCGGCCGACTGGGGCGTGCACGCCTCGGGCAAGCTGGCGGGCGGCATGGTCAGCTACGCGGTCGCCGTGGTCGACGGCGCCGGCTACAAGGCGCCGCTGCGCTCCAAGGGCATGGATGTCGAAGGCCGCATCAGCATCACCCCGGTCGAGCACCTGACGCTGGCCGTCGGCGGCTACACCGGCAAGCTGGGCAAGTCGAAGCAGGGCGTGACCACCTTCCACACGGCCAACCGCTTCGACGCCATGGCCGCCTACACCACCAGCCAGTTCCGCGTCGGCGTCGAGTACTTCAAGGCCGAGGACTGGAACAACGTCTCGACCGTGACCTCCGACAGCGCCGAGGGCTACTCGGTGTTCGGCTCCTACCAGTTCACGCCGACCATCGGGGCCTTCGCCCGCTACGACCGCGTGGAGCCCAACCAGGACACCGCGCCGAACCGCCAGGACGACTATTTCAACGTCGGGGTCACCTACAGCCCCACCAAGATCGTCGATCTGTCGCTGGTCTACAAGCGCGACGCCGTCGACAAGGGCTTCGTCAGCACCTCCAACGGGACCATCGGCGGCCTCAACGACGGGACGTACGACGAGTTCGGCCTGTTCGGCCAGTTCCGCTTCTAACGCCGGCAGGGCCCGTCCCAACCCTGCGGGACGGGCCCGTTCCGCCGACGCGCGGGCGTCAATCGATAGGCGCCTCCAGACTCCGGGGCGCCGCGTCGCGGCCGCCTGATCGCCAGGCTCCGCTCCCCCTTTCTCGCCGCCCCCGCCACAGAGTCTCTTGTGGCGCCCGAAGGGAAAGCGGGCATGGTCATCGGCGGAAGAGGAGTCTCCCATGACCGCGACAGCCCCGCCCGTGCGCGACGTGACGGCCGCGCACCGCTTTGATCCCGCCCCGCTGGAAGCCTGGCTGCGCCGCCAGGTCGAGGATTTCGGCGAGGCCATGATCGTGCAGCAGTTCCAGGGCGGCGCGTCCAACCCCACCTTCCTGCTGACCACCCGGACCGCCGCCGGCCCGCGCCGTTACGTCCTGCGCAAGAAGCCGCCGGGCGTGCTGCTGGCCAGCGCCCACCAGGTCGACCGTGAATACAGGGTGATGAAGGCCCTCGACGGTCTGGTCCCGGTGCCGAAGATGCGCGCCCTGTGCACCGACGAGACGGTCATCGGCACGGCCTTCTACGTCATGGACTACCTTGAGGGCCGCATCTTCCGCGACGCGACCCTGCCGGGGTTGGAGCCCGCCGAGCGCGCGGCGATCTATGACGATCTGAACGCGACCCTGGCGAAGCTGCACAAGGTCGACTTCGCCGCCGCGGGCCTCGGCGACTTCGGCAAGGCCGGCGGCTATTTCGAGCGCCAGGTCAGCCGCTGGACGAAGCAGTACCGGGGCGCCGAGAGCGAGCTGATCCCGGAAATGGAGGCGCTGATCGCCCAGCTGCCGCGGCGCATCCCAAAGGACGATCCGGTCTCCATCGCCCACGGCGACTACCGGCTCGAGAACGTCATGTTCCACCCGACCGAGCCGAGGCTGATCGCGGTGCTCGACTGGGAGCTGTCGACCATCGGCAATCCCCTGGCCGACATCGCCTACAACGCCTTCCTCTGGCGCTCGCATTCGCCGTCCTGGGGCACGCTGCAGGGGGTCGACTTCGCCGCGTCCGGCATCCCGACCGAGGCGGAGTACGTCGCCGCCTATTGCCGGCGGATGGGCCGAGGGCCGATCGAGGACTGGCCGTTCTACATGGCCTTCTCGATCTTCCGCCTCGCCTCGATCTCGCAGGGCGTCTACCGCCGGGTGTTGGCCGGCAACGCCGCCAGCGACCGTCCCGCCGAGAACGGCACGCCCCACCTCGCCAGACAGGCCATCGAGATTCTCGAAGGCCGCGACTGACCTTCAGACCCTGAAAGACCGCCATGACCTATCCGATCCCCAACGTCTCCACCGACCTGACGGGCCAGGTGGCGCTCGTCACCGGCGCTTCCTCGGGCCTCGGGGTCCGCTTCGCCAGGACGCTGGCCAGATGCGGCGCGAAGGTCGCGCTGACCGCCCGCCGCCTCGACCGGCTCGAGGCCCTGGCCGCCGAGATCCGCGCCGAGGGCGGCGAGGCCCTCGCCCTCGAGCTCGACGTCACCGACGCCGACCAGTTGCTGGCGGTGGTCGGCAAGGCCGAGGCGGCGTTCGGCACGGTGACCATCCTGGTCAACAACGCCGGCATCCCCGACGCCCAGAGGGCGACGAAGATGTCGGTCGACCTGATCGACCGGGTCATCGGGGTCAACCTGCGGGCGCCCTACATCCTGTCCTGCGAGGTGGCCCGCCGGCTGATGGCGGCGAAGTCGCCGGGCCGGATCGTCAATATCGCCTCGGTGGCGGCCTACGAGTACCGCGGCAACGGCGCGGCCCTCTACGCCGTAACCAAGTCGGCGGTGGTGCGGATGACCGAGGCCCTGTCGGTCGAATGGGCGAGCGCCAACATCAACGTCAACGCCATCGCCCCGGGCGCCTTCGCCTCCGAGATGATGGACGGCATGCTCTCGCGGGTCGGCGACATCAGCCAGCACTTCCCGCGCAAGCGACTGGGCGACCCGGCGCAGCTGGACAGCACCCTGCTGTTCCTCGTCTCGCCGGCCTCGGACTTCGTCACGGGCGCCTGCATCCGTGTCGACGACGGCCAGAGCGGGCGATAGGGCCAGGCCCTTTCCAGGTCCGGGGCGCGGGTCCTGGCCCTGCGGGACTTAGGCGTTCACGTCCACCACGGTGCGGCCGCGCACCCTGCCCTCGAGAATGGCGCGGCCCACGGCCGGAACCTCGGCAAGCCCGACCTCGGTCACGGTGGTCGCCAGCCGGGACAGGTCGAGGTCCCTGGCCAGCCGGTCCCACGCGCGGGCCCTGACGGCGAACGGCGCGTTGACCGAGTCGATGCCGGCGAGGGTGACGTTGCGCAGGATGAACGGGAATACCGAGCCCGGCAGGTCGACGCCCTGGGCCAGGCCGCAGGCCGCCACCGCCCCGCGATAGTCGGTCTGGGCCAGCACATTGGCCAGGGTCTGGCTGCCGACCGAGTCCACGGCGCCGATCCAGCGGGGCGAAGCGATCGGCGGTCCGGGCTCCGACAGCGCCTTGCGGTCGATGATCTCGGCGGCGCCCAGGGCGGTCAGGTAGGGGCTCTCCTCCGGCCGTCCCGTCGAGGCGATCACCCGGTAGCCCAGCCGGGACAGGATCAGGATCGCCACCGACCCGACGCCGCCGCCGGCGCCCGTGACCAGCACCGGTCCCCGGTCCGGCGTGACGCCGGCGTGTTCCAGCGCCAGCACCGCCAGCATCGCCGTGTAGCCGGCCGTGCCGATGGCCATGGCGTCGCGCGTGCTGATGGCTTGCGGCAGCTTGACCAGCCAGTCGCCGCTGACCCGCGCCTTCTGGGCGAAGCCGCCATGATGGGTCTGACTGAGGCCCCAGCCGTTCAGCACCACCCTGTCGCCAGGGACGTAGCCGGCGTGGGTCGAGGCGGTGACCGTGCCGGCCAGGTCGATGCCGGGCACGAGCGGATAGGTCTGGATCACGCCCGGCCGCCCGGCCAGCGCCAGGCCGTCCTTGTAGTTCACGGTCGAGTAGTCGACGTCGATGCTGACGTCGCCATCCATCAGCTGGTCGGTTGTCATCTCGACAAGGTCGACCGACACCGTGCGGTCGATGCGGCTGGCGAGGAGGGCCTTGAAGGTCATGAGCCTGTCCGGTGAGCGAGGATGTTCGACCGGTATGAGACAGAACCTCCGGCCGCGCTACCGTCGAGGTGGGCGACGGGACCCGGATTTCCACGAATGTGGGATGGCCGGACGGCGCGCGCCCTGCCAGTCTCGTGGCTGGACGCGGAGGGACCCAGGTGGCTGACGGGGGCGAGGCTCGGGAGCCGCCAGCGCGTCTGCCGATCGTGTCAGCGACGACCGCGGCCCTGTCCGCCGCGCTCTTCGTTGCCGCCACCGCCCTTCTGGTTGGCCCGTTTGCCGGTCTGTCCGACTGGTCCGGCGATGGTCGCGCGGGCAAGATCCGCAGGCTTGAGAGCGGGTTCAGCGACCTCGTCGACGATCTGCTCCGCTGATCGTCACTCCTCCGCGCCGTCGTCGCGGGCGTTGCGTTCGGCCAGGCTGTCCAGCCGCCGCCGGATGATGGCGTGTCGCCGCGCATCGATCGGAAAGGCCATCAGCAGCAGGGCGCCGATCAGGAACAGCGGCGTCGAGCCCAGGGCGAAGATGTACTTCAGGGCCGTGACGCCGGCCGTGCCGTCCTTGCTGGCGGGGTCGAAGCCGACATAGGTCAGGAGCGGAAGAGTGACGCCGACGGCGATCGCGGGCGAAATCTTCTGGGCGAAGGACCAGATGCCGAAGTAGAGGCCGCCGCGGTTCTGGCCGGTCCTGAGCGCGTCGAAGTCGATGATGTCGCCCATCATGCCGAGCGGCAGGGTCAGGTAGCCGGCGCTGGCGGCGCCCGCGACGATCATCGCCCCGACGAACCACCAGCCGTCCCCTGGCTGCAGCAGCAGGGCCACGACCGCGTTGATGAGGATCGCGGCGATCAGCGAGATGCCGGCCGCGCGATGCTTGCCGATCCTGCGGCTGATCCACACCCATACCGGGACGAACGCCAGCACCGAGGCGAACGAGCCGAGCAGGACCGGCCCGATGACCTCCGGCTGTCGCAGGTAGTGGACGATGAAGAAGACCAGCGTCGAGGTGGCGACCGAACTGCCCAGGTTCATCACCACAAAGGCGATGCACAGCACCCGGAACGGCTTGTTGCGCCAGAGTCCGAGCAGCTGCTGGCGCCAGTTGATGGCCGCCCGCTCGAGGATTGCCGGTTCCGGCACGAAGCGGATCGCCAGGCCTACGGTCACGGGGGTGATGATGAGGATCATCCAGCCCAGCACGCCCATCGTGAAGCGGTCGACGGCGTGGCCGTAGAGGGCGGTGACGGCCGGCACGCTGGCGGCCAGCACAATGCCCAGCACCCCGAGCGCCTCGCGCATGCCGGCGACCTTTGACCGGCCGTGATAGCTGGACACGACTTCCGCCCCCCAGGCGGAATAGGCCAGGCCGAGCATCGAGCCGCCCAGGTAGATCACCATGGAGGCGACGAGCAGGTACCAGGCAGGCGCCAGGCCGAGGCTCAGCGGCATGAACAGCAGGACGGCCCCCAGCATCAGGACCGGCGTGCCGGCGACCATCCAGGGCTTTCGTCGGCCCCAGCGGGTCCGGGTTCCGTCCGACAGGCGGCCGATCAGGGGATCCAGAACCAGGTCCGCCATGCGCGAGGCCAACAGCACGCCGCCGACGGTCGCCAGGCTCATGCTCAGTTCCCGGGCGTAGAAGGCCGGGAGCAGGGCGGTCATAGGCACGAACAGGAACTGCAGCGTGACCGAGGGCAGGGCGTAGATCACCAGTTGCAGGAGCGGGAGTTCCGCCAGCGGGGCGGTGGGGCCGCGCGTCACCCGGACGCCCGGCCCGGGGCGGGACGTCTTGCCGCCCAGGGCGCCGCCGTTTCCAGCTGCCCGGCGAGGCGGAAAAGGGTCGCCTCGTCGCCGGTCGCGGCCGCGAACATCACCCCGATCGGCAATCCGTCCTCGCTCATGCCCAGCGGCACGGACATGGCCGGCTGGCCGCCCGCATTGAACAGCTGGGTGTTGGGCATGAAGCCGTAGAGCTTCTCGGCGTAGTCGCTGAGGTCCTCGGCATTGGTGTCCATGTGGCCGAGCGGGACCGGCGGACTGCCGAGCGTCGACAGGATCAGGACATCGTACTTGAGGAAGAACGCGGCCATCCCGCGCGCGAACACATTCAGCTTCTGCTGGGCGATGGCCATTTCGACCGCCGTCGCCTTGCCGCCGTTCTCGGCGATCAGCCAGCTGAGCGTCTCCACCTCGCCCGGTTCGATCGCCCGGCCGCGCCGCTGGGCCTCGAGCTGCAGGGTCGTGGCGATGGCCGGCGAGACCAGCATGTTCACCGCCTCGGCCATCGCCAGGTAGTCGAGGTCCGGCCTGGCCTCCTCCACATGGTGTCCGAGGGAGTCGCACAGGGCGGCCGCCTCGCGGACGGCGGTGGCGCAGGCCGGGTCCATCGTCCCCCAGGTCAGGGCCTCGGTGGAAAACGCGATGCGCAATCGACCCGGGTCACGGCCGACCTCGGCGGCGAACGGCGTGGCGGGCGGCGCCTGCCAGTAGGGGTCGCCCGGCTGCGGCTGGCAGGCGATGTCGAGCAAGGTGGCGCTGTCGCGGACCGAGCGGGTGACGGCGTGCTGCACGCTCAGGCCGCCCCAGCCTTCGCCCGCGGGCGCATTCGAGACCCGTCCGCGGGATGGC
>DAORNX010000052.1:382-9776 GCA_035441225.1 Caulobacter sp. | reverse complement strand
AGGATGCCTGCCTCCAGCCCCTGCGGCAGGCCCAGCTTCGCCAGGTGATGACCGGCCACGACGATGACGGTCTGGTGGACGATGTAGAAGGGAAACACGCCCAGGGTCAGATAGGTCAGCAGCGGCCCGCCCCGCGTGATGTGCTTCGCCCCGAACCCGAGCACGGCGACGATCGCGCCCCACTGGTTGGCGGCGTAGATGACTCCGCCAAGCAGTTGAAGCGCCAGGGGCGCGCCCATGTCGTCGGCCCGATGCCGCCACTCGTAGTTGGCGATCAGCGCCCAGCAGGAGAAGGCCAGGAGCAGCGCCGGCCAGCGCAGACGGATCGTCGCCGCACGGAAGCTGTCCGACCGGGCGGTCAGGAAGCCGAACAGGAAGGTCGTGAAGCTGATGGCATGAACATACCAGTCATCGACCAGGGCGTGGGTGCTGCCGAAGATCGGCTCGAGCCCCAGCTTGCACGCCGCCAGGAAGATGATCGGCAGGAGCAGCAACCTCCAGCCCCGCAGGCCCGCGCCCAGGCGATCGCCTAGGCGGATCAGCGGGGCCCGCGCGACGGTCAGGACGCTGGCCAAAATCATCGAATAGACAAACAGGTAGGCGACGAACCACATGTGGTTCCAGGTGGGCGTGATCAGGCAGCCGTCGGCGTCGCACCAGTGGCCGGAAGCGGTCACGTATTTGCCGTAGAAGGTCCAGAACGGCTCGGCCAGCTGCGGCGCCTGCTCGACGATCTCGTAGAAGCTCTGCGGCGGCACGATCACCAGCATGGCGAAGATCAGAGGCGGCAGCAGGCGCCAGGTCCGCGCGCCGGCCAGGGCGCCGGCGGTCATCTTGTCGGCCATGAACCGCGTCGCCGCGCCGGAGACCAGGAACAGCAGGGTCAGCCGCCAGGGACTGGTCAGGTGCATGACCGGCTTCAGCCACTCGACAGGCTGGGGCGACTTAACGTGCCAGTCCCAGGGCACATAGAACATCCCGACGTGGTAGAGGATCAGCAGGAAGAAGGCGCCCACGCGGATCCAGTCGAGGTCGGGGCGGCGGTCGGAGGTCGGGGTCACGGCATGTTCTCGCGATTGGTCGGTAGCCGCACATTCCAGAGCGGCCCCGGGGCCCGCTACGGCAAGGCCACGTCCGGCGCGACCGGCGTGACAAGCGGGAGCGGCCTGTGACGAACGGCGTGTCATCCGGGACGAGCGGGACCGAGATGCGGGCCTTCGCCTGGGGCGCCGGCGCAACGGCGGCCATCGTGTTCGGCGTCACCCTGGTCAATGTCGCCACCATCCGCCACGACATGAGCCACCTCGACTGGCGCGAACCGTGGATCTGGGAAGGCAGCAGCGCGCTGGCGATCTACTGCCTGTTCTGGCTGCCCTGGCTGATGCAGCGGGTCGCGCCGCTGGAGGAATGGCGCAGTCCCCGGTTCTGGCTGATCCACGCGGCCGCCACGCTGGTCTGGTCAGCCCTGCATGTGGCCGGCTTTCTGCTCCTGCGCACCGGCGCCTATGCTCTGGCCGGCGACCACTATCAGTACGGCGATCTGCGGACCGAGTTTCCCTATGAACTGCGCAAGGATGTGCTCAGCTATGCGCTGACCTCCTGCGCCTTCTGGGTCGCCCGGCGACTGACCCTGCAATCCTCGGCCATGACCCCTGACCAGCCGGCGACCTTCGACATCCGCGATGGCGCCAGGGTGACCCGGGTCCCCATCACCGACATTCTCGCGGTGTCGTCGGCCGGCAACTATGTCGAGGTGCGCCTGGCCGACGGGCGCAAACCGCTGATGCGGTCCTCCCTGGCGACCGTCGAGGGCCAGCTGTCGCCCTTCGGCTTTGTCCGCACCCATCGCTCATGGCTGGTCAGCGCCGCGCGGGTGACCGGACTGACGCCCGCAGGCTCGGGCGACTACACCGTGTCTCTGGGATCGCTGGAAGCGCCCCTTTCGCGGCGCTACCCTGCGGCGCTGATGCGGTTGCGGGGCGGCTGAACCCTTCGGACATGTACCGCCTTCGGTACGTGTCCCCGTCAGCGCTGGAACGGATAGAACCCCGAGCCCAGGTCGAGGATCCCGGTCAGCTCGTCCAGGGCGCGGCGGCTTTCGACCAGCAACTGCGGGTCGGCGAGGTCGGCGGGGCGCAGACGGTCGCGGTAGTGGCTGTTGGCCCAGGCCTCCAGCTTCCCGTGCAGGGTCGCGTCGAACCGCTGGGCCGGGTTGGCCGCCGCCAGCTCGGCGTCGGTGAGCGCAACCCGCAGGCGCAGGCAGGCAGGCCCGCCGCCGTTGCGCATGCTCTGGCGCACATCGACGTAGCGCACCGCGCCGATCGGACCGTTGGAGGCGATGGCCCGGTCGACGGCATCCTTCGCGCGCGGCGTCTCGGCCGTCTCCATCGGTGCGACCAAGGTCAGACGGTCCTCGCCGGGCAGGGCGACGAGCATGGAATTGAACAGGTAGCTGCGGATGGCGTCGCCGAGCGGCAGGTCGGCCTGGGTCACCTCGACGAATTGCGGCTCGAACCGTCCGCCCGCGGCCGCCCGGATGTCCCGCTGCAGCGCCGCGGCGTCCTCGAAGGCGCCCTCATGGTAGAACAGGCAGGTTCTGGCCCCGACGCAGACCACGTCGTTGTGGAACACCCCGGCCTCGATCGCCGTGCGGGCCTGGCGGGCGAACACCGCGCCGGTCGCGCCGTGCCGACGGGCGACGGCTTCGAAGGCCTGCAGCGTCTGGCGGGCGGGGAAGCGGCCCTGCCAGCTTTCCCAGGCTTCGCGACCCCAGACGAACAGATTGACCCCGGCCTCGCCGTGATCGGCGCACAGCCGGACATGGTTGGCGGCCCCCTCGTCAGCGAAGTGCGGCGCGGCGGGCAGCGGATCATGGACGGCGAATCGCGCCGGATCCGGAAACAGCCGGCGCAGGGCGCGCGTCGTTTGCCCGCCCTCAAGGCTGCGGTGCAGGTTGGTCAGCAGGTTGGCCGGCGTGAAGTGCACCCGGCCGTCGGCGGCGTCGGCGCTCGGCGTCACCGTCGCGGCGTTGGCGGCCCACATCGGCGAGGCCGAGCAGGCGGTGTTGAGCAACTCCGGCGCCTGCCGGCCCGCCGCCTCGATCACGGCTGCGTCGGTTCCCGAAAAGCCAATGGCCCGCAGGAAGCCGACATCCGGCCGCTCATGCGGCGGCAGGACGAACTGCGGCAGGCCCAGATCGGCCATCAGCCGCATCTTCGAAAGCCCCTCCAGCACCGCCGAGCGCGGGTTGGAGGCATCGCCCTTGTTGTGTTCGCTGGCGAGGTTGCCCGGCGCCAGCCCGGCGAAACTGTGGGTCGGCCCGACCAGCCCGTCGCAATTGGCTTCGACGGCGGTCATCGCTCTGATCCAGCTTGCGTGGTTCGACACGCGCCTTTGGCGCTGCTCACCATGACGTGGACTATATGCACGTCATCCTGATCAAGCCCGAAGGGCCGTGTCGAAGGACGCACGACAGCGCAGCTCACGCCCGCAGGCCCTTGATGTCCCCGACGGTCGGCAACACCGCGTCGGCCTCGAAGCTGGCGACCGGATAGGCGCAGTAGTCGGCAGCGTAATAGGCGCTGGGGCGGTGGTTGCCGGAGGCGCCGAGGCCGCCGAACGGGGCCGAGCCGGCCGCGCCGGTGGTCGGGCGGTTCCAGTTGACCACCCCGGCGCGGATGCGGCTGAGGAAGCGGTCCCAGCGGGCCGGATCGTCGCTGATCAGACCGGCCGACAGGCCGTAGCGGGTGGCGTTGGCCAGGGCGATGGCGCCGTCGAACGTCGCCGCGCGGCGCACCTGCAGGACTGGCGCGAAAATCTCCTCGTCCGGTGTCTCATGGTGGCTGACATCGATGACGCCCGGGGTGATGAAGGCCTCGGACAGGCCGTCGATCGACCGGGCCGGCCGGATCACAGACCCCTCCAGCAGGGCGGCCGCGTCGCGGGCCAGGCGGCCGGCGCGGGCGGAGATCAGCGGGCCCATGAAGGGCTCCGGGTTGCTGCTCCAGGCGCCGGCGATCAGACGGTCGGAGAGGGCCACGACCGCTTCGATAACCGCCTCGCCCTGATGGCCTTCAGGCACGATCAGCCGCCGGGCGCAGGAACAGCGCTGGCCAGTGGTGATGAAGGCCGACTGGACGATCAGGGCCGCGGCGGCCTCCGCGTCTGCTGTGTCCCAGACCACCAGCGGATTGTTGCCGCCCAGCTCAAGCGCCAGGATCACGTCCGGCCGGTCGGCGAACACCCGGCGGAAATGGCTGCCGGCCGAGGCCGAGCCGGTGAACAGCAGGCCGTCGATTTCCTGCTCGATGAGGGCCGCGCCGGCGTCCCGACCGCCCTGGACGAGGTTGACCACGCCCGGCGGCAGGCCGGCCGCGTCCAGCGCCTCGACCAGCAGCTCGCCGGCCATCGGGGTTTCCTCCGACGGCTTGAAGACGATGGTGTCGCCGGCCAGCAGGGCCGGAACGATATGGCCGTTGGGCAGGTGGCCGGGGAAGTTGAACGGCCCGAGCACCGCCATCACCCCGTGGGCCCGGTGGCGCAGCATGGCGCGGCCGAAGGGCATGGCCGTTTCCTTGACTCCGGTCCGCTCCTCGTAGGCGGCGATGGAGACGTCGACCTTGGCCATCATCGAGCCCAGCTCGGCCCTGGTCTCCCACAGGGCCTTGCCGGTCTCGCGGCTGAGGGCCTCGGCGAAAGCGTCCTTGCCGGCGTCGAGCGCGGCCTTGTAGCGACGCATGACGGCGATCCGCTCCTCGCGGGGCTGGTCGGCCCAATCCTGGAAGGCGTGGCGGGCGGCCGCGACCGCACGGGCGACGTCCTCGGCCGCGGCGGTCGCCGCCTGCCAGACCGGCTCGCCGGTCGCCGGATCGATCGAGGTCAGGGCGGGACCGTGGCCTTCGGACCAGACACCGTTGATGTAGAGGCCACGGCTCATGGGTTCGCTCCGGAAATCGACGCCAGGAAGGACTTGCCTCTCCCTCCTGGGAGAGGGGGACCACCCGCAGGGTGGTGGAGTGGGAGGCGGAGGAGCTGGCCGATCGGGCGGACGAAGGGATGGCGCCCAAGAGGTCCACGAGCGGCGCTTCCCCCTCCGCCACGCTTCGCATGGTCCCCCTCGCCCAGGAGGGGGAGGAAGGCGAACGCCTGGCTCATGCCTTCACCTTCACCAGATCGCCTTCGCGCACATGCAGAACGTCAGCCGCTTCGCGCGACAGCACCGCCGTCTCACCGTCGACCAGGACCGGCGTCCGCACGGCGCGGAACTTCGCCACATCGTGGGTCGAAACCAGCGCTTCCTCGCCAAAGGCGTCCTCGCCGACCCTGACCGTCAGGCGTCGGGCGTCCTTGACGGTGCGGATGTCGTCGCGCGGCGCGCCCATCGTCGGGCCGGCGTCAAACAGGTCGACCAGTCCCTGGTAGCGGAAGCCCTCGCGCTCGAGCATGGCGCGGGCCGCCTCGCCGTCGCGATGGACGCGGCCGACGGACTTGCGGGCCTTTTCTGGCAGCAGGCCCGAATAGATCGGATGCCGCGGCGCCAGATCGAGGATGAACTGGCCATTGGTCGAGGCGCTCATCCGGTCGGCCTCGTCGAACGGCAGGTTGAAGAACTTGCTGGCCACGTCGTCCCAGAACGGGCAGCTGCCGTCCTCGTCGAACCAGCCGCGCAGCTCGGCCAGGACCATCTCGGCGAACCGCTGGGGTTCGATGCCGATCAGCATGTAGCGCGACTGGGCCAGCAGCCGTCCGGCGCCGCCCTTGCGCCGTTCCGGCTTGAGAAACAGCGACCCGACCTCCGACCAGCCGGCGCATTCGTTGACCAGCACCAGGGCCTGATGGTCGAAGCGCATCTCCAGCGTCGGCGACGACTGGGCCAGGGTGACGACCCGGAACGAGAAGAACGGCCGCTTGAGCCCGACGCTGGCCTTGACCCCGGCGACGCCGTCGATGGCGCCCGTCTCGGTGTCCTCGAGCATCAGGGTGTACCAGGCCTCCGGCGGGGCGACCGCGCCCGAGAAGCTGGCCAGCGACAGGTCCAGCCGGGCGCGCAGGGTCGGCTCGTCCTCGGGCAGGCTGGTGAAGCCGCGGCCCGACAGGACGGCCAGCTCCATCAGCGCCTCATAGTCGGCGGGGACAGCGGGACGGACAACCAGCATCAACGGGACTCCATCAGGGCGTGAATGCCCCGGGCGTCGATTTCTCCCGACGCCAGCTTCATGAGGATCAGCGCCGACAGCTGCGCCCGCTCGGCGAAGCTGTCAGGCCAGGCGAACTCGTTCTCGCTGTGAATGTCGCCGCCGCGCACGCCGAGCGTGTCGACGTTGGGCAGGCCGACCGCGAACAGGTTGTTGCCCTCGCAGACGCCGCCCGAGGGCTTCCAGGCGATGTCCTGGCCGAGCAGGCCACCAACCTCCCTGACCGTGCCGAACAGGGCGGCCTGGGCCGCGTTGAACGGCTTGGCCGGTCGGGTGAAGCCGCCGTGCAGGCTGGCGTCGAGGCCATCGCCCTGCCCGGCAGCCAGGGCCGTGGCGATGCCGGCTTCGAGCCAGGCGGCGGCCGCGGCGTCGGGGAACCGCACATTGAAGCGGACCACGGCGATGTCGGGCACGACGTTCAGCGGCGAACCGCCGTCGATCCTGGCCACGTTCAGGGTCACGCCGTCGCGCAGACCGTTGAGGGCGTCGAGCGCCCCGGCGATGCGGGCGGCGGCGGTGATGGCGTTGCGGCCGATGGCGAAGTCGCGCCCGGCGTGGGCGGTCCGGCCCGTGACGCGGATGTGGAAATTGCCCGAGCCCTTGCGCTCGCCGGCCAGGGTCCCGTCGGCCAGGGCGGGCTCGTAGGTCATGCCGACATGGCCCAGGCGACCGAACTCGGCCAGCACGGGCGCGGAGGCCAGCGAGCCGATCTCCTCGTCGGGCGACAGCAGCACGCGATAGCCGACCCTGCCCGCGTCCGGATGGGCCTCGAAGGCGTGCAGCGCGGCGAGGATCACGCTGATGCCGCCCTTCATGTCGGCGATGCCGGGGCCGTGCAGCGCCCCGTCGGGCCGCGTGGTGACGGTCTGGAAGCGGCTCTCGGCCGGATAGACGGTGTCGTAGTGGCCGGTCAGCACGACCTGGACCGGCGCCTCGGGGCGGACGATGACGGCGATGGCGGGCGGGTGCTGCTGCTCCCGTTGCTGACCGTCGGCCGCGATTTCGATCGAGGGCGCCAGCGGCATGTCCTGCGGCTCGGTGGGCAGCGCCGCGAAGGCGTCCTTGAGAATCGCCCGTGTCGCCTCGAGCCCGGCCAGATTGCGGCTGCCGGAATTGACCGCGCACCAGGCGACGGCCCGGTCGACGATGGCCGACCCCTGTTCGCCGAGGGCGTCGAGAACAGCCTTCTCTTCCGGTGACAGACGCATCGGCGGGGTCAATCCAGCTTTACCGACGCCATTGCCGCGGACGAATGTCGACGCGTGTTTCGGATGAGCGACCCGCCGGAATGGCGCAAGACGGGGATCGCCGATGCCCCTTGATAGCCGCGCCGTAGCGGAAGGTGAACCCCCTGCGGCCGTCGACGTCACCTGCCCCTGGCCCACCACATTCACTGTCATCCCGGCCAAGCGCAACGAAGAGCCGGGACCCGGATTCGGGTTCATGCAGATCGCTGGGAAATTGTCGGGGTCCCGGGTCGCCCCTCCGCGCCGCCCGGGATGACAGTGAAGGGATCGGTCCGTTAGTCGTCCCGCCGCCAGCGCACCGACAGCTTGCTGCCGCCCTCGCCCTGCAGGCGGGAGATGATCGACAGGTTGCGCCGGACCCGCCATTCGACCTGGGCCGCCGGCCCGTCGCGACCGCCGCCGATGATCTCGAGATAGACGTCGTCGGTCAGGTATTTGCCGCCGGCCACCGTCATCGCCCCGGCCGCGCCACCGCCGGCGAACACCAGCCGGTCGAGGCCGGCGAAATTCTTCAGGTTGCCGATCACGTCGAAGCCGCCGCCGCCGGCGAGGGCCGCGAGGGCCGAGGCCAACTGGGCGGCCTCGATCGGCGACAGCTGCGAGGCGGACGCGCCGAACAGGATGCGAGACAGAACCTCGTCGTTGGGCAGGACCGGTGTCGAGGTCAGGGTGATCTCCGGCTTGGCGGCCGTGCCGCGGACACGAATCACCGCGGTAAGGGCCGGGTCGTCGCGGGTAGCGGTGAGATCGAGGCGAATCCGCTCCGGGCTGGTCGCGAGGTAGACGGCGCCGCGCTGATCGAACTCGAACCGCTTGCCGGCGAAGTCGTATTCGCCGCGGACGACCCGCGCGACGCCATCGAGCACCGGCCGCGCCGTGGTGCCGCCGACATGAGCGTCGAGCGACAACTCGGCGTCCAGGCCGCGGCCCTCGACGAAGATGCCCCGGGCGGCCTTGAGGGTGACGTCCAGAGCGATCACCAGGCCACGCGAGGGCTCGGCCAGCACCTCGACTTCCGCGCTTTCAGGCCGATTGATCTCGACGACCGCCATCGGCACCACGCCGCTGGGCGTGGGCGGGTTGGCGGCGACCGTCGCGCGATCGATCGTCAGGGCGCCGGAGACCTGGACCTTGCCGTCGGCGGCGCGGTTGATGGTGGTGTCGCCCGAGGCGATCGCGGTCACCGCCTCGTTCTCGATCAGCCTGAAGTCCTTCAGATTGACGCGGAAGGTGCTGACGCCGTCCCGCTGCAGGCTGATACGGCCCCCGCCGGACAGCTGGCCCCGCTCGCCGCCGCTGACGCGCCCGCCCCGGCCGTCGCTGCCCGAGAAGCGGCTGACGTCGATGGCGTTGTCCGACAGGGCCGCGACGATCGACAGGTCCTCGAGCTTGAGGCCGACGACCGTGTCCTCGAACACGCCGTGGCTCAGCTCTGCGCGGCCGGCCAGTCGCGGATCGGCCAGGGTCCCGCCGATCGTGCCGGCCATGGACACCTGACCGGTCACCCGCCGCTCGCCGCCGACCAGCAGGTCCCACAGCGGCTTGATTTCGCCCTCGGCCATGAACTCGCCGCGCATCGGCTTCTGGCGCGCTATGGCCAGGCGCAGGGGCGCGGCCGCCGCCTCTACGGGCAGCGCCACAGTGAGCCCCGAGCGGAGGCCCCCGGCGTTGGTGGCCGAGCCGACGATCGTCAGGGTCGCATCGCTGAGCCGGGCCTTGACGTCGCCAGTCACCGAGCCGGCCCTGCCCGCACCGCGGGCCCGGGCGTCGCGCAGGGTCGCGTCGAGGGCGCCGGTCAGGCGACCGCCCTCGCCCTGCAGCGTCAGCTCGCCGTCAAACTGTCCGGCGAGATCTTCGTTGAGCGCGCCGAGGGACACGCCGGTCAGGCTGGCCTTGATATTGGCCGCCTCGCCGTCGAGGCGCGCGGTGATCGCCGCCTTGCCGCCCTCGACG
>DAORNX010000052.1:0-272 GCA_035441225.1 Caulobacter sp. | reverse complement strand
CCGTGGAGCCGCCCCGCTGGGCGAAGAAGCCGCCGCCCTTGAAGCGCCAGGGATTGGCCCCGTAGAGACCGCGGCCCTCGAGCTTGACCGGCAGGCGCTCAAGCGGTCCCTCGGCGGTGATCACGGCCGATGACAGCCGCAGGCCGTTGGCTCCGCGCAGGGCCGCGTTACGGGCGTTGAAGGCCATGGTCGCGCGGGGGCCGCCGGCGCTGTCGACAACGCGCGCGGAGCCGCTGATCGCGCCCTCGGTGAGGAGCGCTCCCGGGCCGATC
>DAORNX010000051.1:0-9790 GCA_035441225.1 Caulobacter sp. | reverse complement strand
CCCACGGCTGGCGCGACCGGGCCGTCCGGGAGGACATCGAACGCTGGGTCGACGACGCGGCCGCCCTCGCCAACCGCGTCGGCGCGGGTCGCTCCCTCGAGCCGCACGAGGTCTTCATGGCCCGGCTGACCGCGGGGCGCTCGGCCGCCCGCTGACCCTCAACCGCTGCGCCCGCCGCTTCCAGGGCGACATTTCGCTGGCGAAGTCCCACGACTCCTCGGCCCTCGGCGGGGGTCGACCGGATCAGGCCGCGCCCGGCCTGTCGAACAGCACCGGCTCCAGCGACTCGCCCAGCCAGCGGCTCCAGGCCAGGCCTTCGTGCTGTCCCGCGTTGCTGGTGAGAGTCAGCAGGGTCCGCGCGTCGGGCCACCAGTAGGCCACGGCGTTGTGGCCCCAGTCCTCGACGCCCCGGGTCCAGATCATCGGCCGCCGGCCGCCGCGAACGAACCAGCCATAGGTGAAGGCCGATGGCCCCCGCGTTCCCGTGCGCGGCGCCAGCATGGCTTCGACGCTCGCCGGCCGGATGATCCGCCCCGCCATCACCGCGCGAACGAAGGCGGCGATGTCGTCGGCTGTCGACCAGACGCCGCCTGATCCGGTGTAGCCCCAGTTTGGCCCGAGGGCCGCGACGTCGAACGCGGCCTCGGGATCTGTCGGCGCGATCCGCGCGATGTCGGGACTGCTCCGGGGGTCGAGCTCCGCCCAGAGCCGGGTGTCGACCATGCCGGCGGGCGCAAGCACCTCATGGCGGGTCAGGTCGGCGTAGGTCTCGCCCGACGCGATCTCGGCGATGGCGGCCAGCACCTCGTAGTTCAGGTTGGAGTAGAGCGAGCCGTCGCCGGGCGCGGCCGCCAGCGGCTCGGCGAGGATCGCGGTCATGGCCTGGTCTCGCCGGGCGATCCCGTCGGCGGCATAGCTGTTGGGCAGGCCCGAACTGTGCTCCATCAGCTGGGCCAGGGTGATCCCGGCCTTGTCCGCCGGCGCGTCCGGCAGGAAGCGATCGATCCGGTCAGTCAGCGCCAGCCGTCCGGTGTCGATCAGGCAGAACACCACGGTGGCGGTGATCGACTTGCTGACCGAGGCGATATTGATCCGCGTCCGGCGGGTGACCGGAGGCGCGTCGCCGGGGCCGATGCGGCCATAGGCCTTGCTCAGGACGACCTTGCCGGCCGTTTCCAGGTGGACCTGGCCGCTGAACCCCAGGGCGCTGGCCCGCTGGACGGCGGCGTCGACCGACTTGACCGGGTCGACGCCGCCGCTCCACGCCGGTCTGGCCGACGAGAGGCCCACGGCAAGCGCGCCGCCCAGGGCGCCTCTGCGGGTCGAAGTCATTGAAGGCCTCGGACGGGAGGGACAGGGCGGCCATTCTGCAGGGCGCTCGATGGCGGGATGATGGCTATCCGATCTTCAACCGGACGAACGCCATCCCGCCGCCGGCGTCGCCATAGCTGGCCGCCAGTGGCGACGGGATGTCGAAGCCGTTGATCAGCGCCCCGACCCCCAGCTTGATGTCGTCGCCCACCCGCCAGTCGTGGATCGCGCCGAGCGAGACCTTGCGCACGGTGTAGATGTTCCCGGGCGCCAGTTCGGCCTGGTCGACCTGCTCGGCCCGCGCGAACAGGGTCCAGCTGTCGTTGAACTGGATGGCGCTCTCGAACAGCCAGGCGTCGAGCGTCTCGCCGTCCTTGTCCTTGCGGGCCCAGGCGCCGGTGGCCGAGACGAAGCCGGCGCTGCCGAACGCCCGGCCATAGAGGGCGCTCAGCGACACCCGCTCCTCATCGACCAGCGGCTCGAGCGCCTCCGGGCTGGTGATGTCGGCCCAGCTGGCCTGCAGCGACCAGTTTTCGGTCGGGTTGAAGCTGATCCGCGCCGACCGCGAGTCGAGGTCGCCGGTCTCGATGTCCCAGCGGTTCTGGTCTGGCTCGCGGCCGCGAAAGGCCGAGGCCTCGACCTTCCAGCGGTCCCAGGTGAAGCCGCCGGTGACCACGCCGAAGGTCACGTGGGTCGAGTCGAACCAGTGGTGGCTAATCGGCGCCTCGGGGCTGTCCATGGCCGCCGCGCGGTGCATGAAGGCCGGCGGGCCGAACGCGGGCTCGCCGGGCAGGCCGCCATAGACGAACAGGCTGCCCTTGTCGCCGACCGGCAGGCTGTAGCTGGCCGACAGCTCCATGAACAGGTCGTGCGGGTGCTGGCGGTCGACCAGATGGGTCACCCCGTCGGCCGTCTCGCCGGTGGCCAGCAGCAGGGGATAGCCCTCGGGACCCATGAACGGGTCGGGACTGACCATGGCCTTGAGCTGAAGCTTGCCCGGCCCGAGATCGCGCGAGGCCATGCCCATCAGCATGCCGGCCGCGAACGACCGGCTGTCGCCGCGCGGGCCGGACTGATCGCTGTAGACGGCGTTGAGCTCGCCATGGACCATGACCATCCAGTCGCCGGCCATGAGATGAACGCCGCCGTGCGGCGTGGCGTCGGGCTGCCAGGCGGTGCCGCCGGCGTCGCGATTGGCGGTATAGGGGCCGAGCGGGCTGAGCATGATCCGGGAGTCAGCGACGATCACCTCCTCGACATCGGGATAGCCGGCGGCGGCCGGCGGTGTCGGCGTCGCCATGCCCGGCATGTCATGCATGCTGTGGTCCTGGGCGAACGCGGCGGGGGCGAGCGTCAGGCTCGCGGCGAGGGCCGTGGCGCCGAACAGGCGCGTACGGGTCGTGGGGGTCATCGGACCCTCCTTCTGTCTGAGAACGAATGTAGCGGTTCGAGGGGTCAGACGCGAAGGCGAGGGGGATCCGGATCGGGGGCGGTCACCCGGCCCGTGCGAAGATCCCGGGCGTCTGCATAGACCGCAGCCTCGGCAGGCCGCCCGCCCAGCAGGGGCGGAACCTCCGTCGGGGCCGGCATGCAGCCGACACAGCAGGACATCGCGGCCGGGGCCGGCATCGACTTGCCGTGCTGGGCCGGGGCCTCATGGCAGGGGGGCGGCCCGGCGGGCGCCGGCATGGCCCGCGCGGTCCCGCTGACGGCGAACAACGCCGCGATCAGGACCAGGACGAGGGTGCGCAGACTCCGCATGGGGCGGAAGTTAGGGAGAGGGCGGGTCGATGACAATGCGCGCGGCGCGTCCTTCGACACGGCCCTTCGGGCCCGCTCAGGATGACGTGCATTTCCTCTGCGTCATGGTGAGCAGCGGCGAAGCCGCGTGTCGAACCACGCAACCTCTCCCGACCCTACCCGCCGCCCAGCGGTAGCCCCGGCCCTTCCGGAAGGGTCTCCGTCCCGCCGTTGAGCGGCTTCATCATCATCACGATGTCCATCCAGCGGCCGAACTTGAAGCCGACGCCGGTCATCACACCCTTCAGCTCGAACCCCAAGGCCCGGTGCAGGGCGATCGAGGCGATATTCTCCGAGCCGCCGATGACGGCCATCAGCTGGCGCAGCCCCCGCTGTTCGCAGTCGGCGATCACCCGCGTCAGCAACAGGCCGCCCAGGCCCCTGCCCTTGGCCCAGGGCGCCACATAGACGCTGTCCTCGGCCGTGTAGCGATAGCCGGTCCGTGGCCGGAACGGCGAGGCGTAGGCATAGGCGGCGACCCGGCCGTCCATTTCGGCGACGTAGTAGGGCAGGCCCCTGGCCACAACCGCCGCCTGGCGCCGGGCCATCTCGTCGGCGCCCGGCGGCGTCTCCTCGAAGGTCCCCGTGCCGTGCAGGCAGGCGTCGCCGTAGATGGCCGCCAAGGCCTCGGCGTCGGCGGCCGTCGCCGCCCGTACGATCAAGCCTTCGCCCATCCCCGATCCACCGCCCATGTCGCGAATGCCAGGTCGCGGGCGACTTCCTTGAGATAGTCGAAGCGCCCGGCCGAGCCCGCGTGTCCGGCGTCCATGTTCACCCACAGCAGGACGGGATTGCTACTGGTCGTGTGCCGCCGCAGACGCGATGTCCATTTTTCGGGCTCCCAGTAGGTCACCCGCGGGTCGCTGAGTCCGGCGTAGGCCAGCACGGCCGGGTAGGGCTTGGCCGCCACCTGTTCATAAGCGGCGTAGCTGGCGATGTAGTCATAGGCCTCCGGATCGGTCAGCGGGTTGCCCCACTCGGGCCATTCGGGTGGCGTCAGCGGCAGGCTGGGATCGCTCATGGTGTTCAGCACATCGACGAACGGCACCCCGGCGATGATCCCCGCGAACAGGTCCGGCCGCATGTTGGTGATCGTGCCCATCAGCATGCCGCCGGCCGACCGGCCGAAGGCGACGGTGTTCTCCGGCTTGCCGTAGCCGGCGGCGTGCAGATGCTCGGCGCAGGCGATGAAGTCGGTGAATGTGTTCTTCTTCCTGAACTTGCGCCCGTCGAGGAACCAGCCGCGCCCCTTCTCCGCCCCGCCGCGCACGCAGGCCACGGCCCAGATCCAGCCCCGGTCGACCAGGCTGAACTGGCGGATGTTGAAGGTCGGCTCGTTCGACGCGCCGTAGGACCCGTAGCCGTAGAGCAGGAGGGGGGCGGAGCCGTCGAGCTTCGCGTCCTTCTTCATCAGCACGAAGATCGGGACCTGCTGTCCGTCCGGCGCGGTTGCGTTCAGCCGCCGGGTGACATAGTCGGCCGGATTGTGCCCGGACGGAATTTCCTGGGTCTTGCGCAGTGTCCGCTGACCGGTGGCCATGTCCTGGTCGAACCACTGCTTCGGCGTGGTCGGCGACTGGTAGACGAAGCGCAGGGTGGTGGTGTCGTACTCGTAGCCGCCCTCCAGCGACACGGCGTAGGCCTCTTCGTCGAACCGTAGCACCGTCTCGTCGCCGGCGCGGTTCAGCACCACCACCCGGTTGAGGGCGTCGGCCTTCTCGAGCCTGACCAGATGGCCCTTGAAGGCGGTCACGCCCTCGATCATCCGGCCCGGCTCATGCGCCACGAAGTCCTGCCAGTGGGCGGCGCCCGGGGTGGCGACGGGAGCCTTGACCAGTTTGAAGTCGACCGCATCGCCGGCGTTGGTGCGGATGATCAACTCATCGCCCCACTGCTCCAGGTCGTAGAGAACCCCGACCCTGCGCGGCTCGACGACGACCGGCGTGGCGGTAGGGTCGGACGCCGGGATCAGCCGGATCTCGCTGGTCTCCTGGTTGCCGCAGCCGATGGCGATGAAGGTGTCGGCCGACAGGGTGTAGACGCCGATGAAGAAGCCTTCGTCCTGCTCGTGATAGACCAGCACGTCGCTGCCCGCCCCGCCGCGGGCCGGCCGCCGGTAGATCTTGTCCGGCCGGCCGTTCTCGTCGCGATGGGTCCAGAAGAGCCACTGCGAGTCCGGCGAGAAGGTGAAGTCGGCGTAGGTGTTCTCCACCGGTCCCGGCAGGATCTCGCCGGTGGCCAGGTCCTTGACGTAAATGCGGTAGACTTCGGATCCCTGCGCGTCCTCGGCATAGGCGAACAGGCTGTGGTCAGGACTGTGGGCGGCGGCGCCGACCTCGGAAAAGGCCTTGCCCCGGGCCAGGGCCTCGGCGTCGAGCAGGATCTGCTCGCCGTCGGCCGCGCCGCGCGGTCGGCGGCAATAGAACGGATGCTGCGCCCCGGTCTCGTAGCGCGTGTAGTATTCCCACGGCCCGTCGGGCGCGGGGACGGAGGAGTCGTCCTCCTTGATGCGCCCCTTCATCTCCTCGAACATCGTCGCCTGCAACGGCTCGGTCGAACCCAGCATGGCCTTGAAATAGGCGTTCTCCGCCTCGAGGTGCGCCTTGACCTCGGCCTTGATCAGCTTGGGATCGTGCAGCACCTGCTGCCAGTTGTCGTCCTTCATCCAGGCGTATTCGTCGACCCGGACACGCCCGAGCTGCTCGATGCGCCGGGGCTCCTGGCGGGCGACGGGCGGGACGGGCTTGGGCGTGGCGGACATGGCGCTCCGGGCGGTGATGGTGCTGGACACTGCGGCGGCCGCGGTCGCGGCCAGAAGGTCTCGCCGGTTCATGAATCAACTCTCGAAGGTGCGGCAGGACGACAGCTTGTGCGCGCCCGCGGTTCTGGTCAAATGAGCGCGCATCATCGAACGGGCGAAACAGCCCGCAGTACCGCGTACAGGCAGGGGGCGTCGATGGCCTGGGACCTTTCCGTCGACCTGATCAAGGCGACGGTGCAGCTCGAACAGCCGCTGGGCGACGGCACGCGCACGGTCGGCACCGGGTTCCTGGTCAACGCGCCGACGCCCGACGGCAAGCCGCGCGTCGTGCTGGTCACCGCCGGCCATGTGTTCGACCGCATGCCGATCGCCTCGGCCAGGATCGGCTTTCGCGCCCAGACGTCCGACGGGGGCTGGCGCTACGATCCCGAGCCCCTGACGATCCGCGACGACGGCAAGCCGCTGTGGACCAAGCATCCCGACCGCGATGTCGCGGCGATCGTCATCAAGGCTCCGCCCGAGTTCGCCCAGGCAGCCATTCCATTGGCCTGGCTGGGCGGGGACGAGACCTTCGCCAAATACGCCCTGGGCCCCGGCGACGAGATGATGGCCCTGGGCTTCCCGCGCGGACTGGCCGCCAACCAGGCCGGGTTTCCGATCCTGCGGTCGGGCCGGGTGGCCTCCTATCCGCTGGCGCCGTCGACGGCCTTCCCGACCTTCCTGCTCGATTTCAGCGTCTTCCCCGGCAATTCCGGGGGGCCGGTGTTCATGGCCCAGGCCGCCCGCCGCCGGCCCGGCGCGGCGGAGGCCCAGGAGGTCCAGTTCATCGCCGGTATCCTGACCCAGCAGGTCGAGCTCTCGGGCGAGCGGCTGGAGATCGGCATCGTCACCCAGGCCCGATTCATCCGCGAGACGATCGACATGCTCGACGGGGTCGCGCCGCCGCCGCGACAGCCGTCGGAGCCCCCGCCGGCCGGCTCCAGAACCGCGTCTGCGGACGAGGCGGCGGAACCCTGACGGCCCTCAACGGTTGTTTCTGCAAGGCGTTTACGGACGCCATCGTCATGCAGGGAGTACAGCCATGTGGGATCGTATCGAAGGCTCGTGGAAGGAAATGAGCGGCAAGGTCAAGGAACAGTGGGGCAAGCTCACGGACGATGACCTCACCGTGGTGGCCGGCAAGCGTGACCAGCTGGCCGGCAAGATCCAGGAGCGCTACGGCTACGCCAAGGACAAGGCGGATGAGGAAATCAGCGCCTTCGAGCGGCGGATGGATGAAGATCGCTCCTTCAGGAGCTGATCGCCGCCAGACATGAAAACGGCCGCGGAGCGATCCGCGGCCGTCGTCATTTTCGCCTGTCGCCCAGGGGCGACGCTCCTAGCCGTAGATGACCGAAATGGTCTCGGCGACGCAGGCCGGACGCTCCTCGCCCTCGATCTCGATCGTGCATTCGTTCTTCATCTGCAGGCCGCCGGCCTTCGGCTCGACGCTGAGCAGCTTCTGGCGCATGCGCACCTTCTTGCCGACGCGGACCATGTTGGTGAAGCGCACCTTGTCGCTGCCGTAGTTGATGCCGCGCGTCACGCCCTTGACCCGCAACAGGCCCGCGCCGAGGAACGGGATCAGCGACAGCGTCAGGTAGCCGTGGGCGATCGGGCCGCCCATCTCGCGGGTGGCCCGCTCGACGTCGACATGGATCCACTGATGGTCGCCGGTCGCCTCGGCGAACTGGTTGACCCGCTCCTGGGTGATCTGGACCCAGTCCGAGACGCCGATCTCCTGGCCAACCAGGCTCGCCAGATCCTTGAAGTCCACTTCCTTCATGACGCGCAGCTCCCATCAAACAGTTGTTGGGGGCTTTCTGCCTTGAGCCGGCAGTGAAGGGAAGCCCGATCCGTGGCGCGCATCGCCATTCGCCCGCCGCCCTGGCGTGGCCGACCAGGGGAGGCGCGGCCGACTTTTTCCGCTTCGCGCCAACCGGCGCGACAATCTGTTCGGCAATACGCGCCCGAATGTTCTATCGGTCCGTCATGGCCCTGCGCGACTTCGCCCTTCTGGTAGTGATGTGTTTCGTCTGGGCGACCAACACCATCGTGAGCAAGATCGTCATCGCCCACTGGGGCGTGCCGCCGCTGTACTATGCCGGCGCGCGGTTCGTGGTGGTCATGCTCTGCACCCTGCCATGGCTGTTCCCGGCCCCGCGGCCGCTCTGGCGGATGATCATCGTCTGCCAGCTGATCGGCGGCGCCAACTTCGCCCTGATGTTCATGGCCCTGAAGACGGCCAGCCCGTCGGCGGCCTCGATCGTCATCCAGCTGGGCGTGCCGATGACCACCGTCCTGTCGATGATCATGCTCGGCGAACAGGTGCGCTGGCGGCGCGGGATCGGCATGGCCCTGACGCTCGCCGGGGCGGTCGCGGTGATGTGGCGTCCCGGCGGCATGGCGTTGTCGCTGGGCCTTTGGCTGGTCGCGGCGGCGGCCTTGGCGGGCGCGCTGGGCGCGGTGATGATGAAACAGATGGAGGGGGTCAGGCCGCTGCAGTTCCAGGCCTGGGTCGGCTTCACCTCGGCCATTCCGCTGCTCGGCTTCAGCGCCCTGACCGAACAGGGCCAGTGGGCCGCGACCCTGGCCGCGGGCTGGCCGTTGCTGGCGGCGGTGCTCTATTCGGCGATCGTCATCTCGGTGATCGCCCACACCGCCTACTACGGCCTGATCCAGAAATACGAGGCGACGCTGATCTCGCCGCTGACGCTGCTGACGCCGCTGTTCACGATCGTGCTGGGCGTGCTTGTCACCCATGACCATTTCGATGCCAGAATGGCCATCGGCGCCACCCTGGCGCTGGCCGGCGTGCTGATCATCGCGCTGCGGCCCAACCATGTGATGCCGTTGCTGCTGCTGATGCGAAACCGGTTCCAATGACGCTCGACCTCATCGACGCCCCGTCGCCCAACTTCGACGCCCGGACCAAGGTCCCGGACATGCTGGTGCTGCACTACACCGGCATGAAGAGCGGCCCCGAGGCCCTGGCCCGGCTCCGCGATCCCGAGGCCCGGGTCTCGTCCCACTACATGGTCGAGGAGGACGGTCGGATCTTCCGGCTGGTCGCCGAGGAGCGCCGCGCCTGGCACGCCGGCCGTTCGTTCTGGAAGGGCGAGGAGGGGGTCAACCACGCCTCGATCGGCATCGAGATCGTCAATCCCGGCCACGAGTTCGGCTACCGGCCGTTTCCCGAGGCCCAGATCGCGGCGGTGATCGCCCTGCTCACCGACATCCGCGGCCGCTGGAGCATCGAGGACGATCGCATCCTCGGCCATTCGGACGTCGCGCCCGCGCGCAAGCAGGATCCGGGGGAGCTGTTTCCGTGGAAGCAGCTGGCGCAGGCCGGCCATGGCGTCTGGGCCGAGACCGACCCGGCGCCCGGCGAGCCGCTGGCCGAGGGCGCGGAGGGCGTCGGCGTGTTCGCCCTGCAGGCCGGCCTGACGCGGCTCGGCTTCGACTGCGCCCCCACCGGCCGGTTCGACGCGGGCACCCGCGAGGTGGTCACCGCCTTCCAGCGTCACTGGGTCCAGAGCCGCGCCGACGGCGTGGCCGACGGCCTGACCCGGGCGCGGCTGATGGCGGTGCTGCGGGCCAGCGGATAAATGTTGCGTGGTTCGACACGCGCTTCGCGCTGCTCACCATGACGTGGAGAGAAGGCTCCCAATAAAGCACGTCATCCTGAGCAGGCCCGAAGGGCCGTGTCGAAGGACGCACCATCATTGACCCCACCTCCGCCTTCCCCCACATACCGCGACGGATCAGACGGCCGGGCGATCGCGGTCCCTTCGGGGGTCGAGGAAAGTCCGGGCTCCACGGAAACAAGGCGGCGGGTAACGCCCGCCCGGGGTGACCCGAGGGATAGCGCCACAGAAA
>DAORNX010000050.1:0-10124 GCA_035441225.1 Caulobacter sp. | reverse complement strand
GCCCCGGCCGCGACCAGGGTCGGCGCCGAGACGGCCTGCACGGCGTCGCGAGTGACCGGCTCGACCGCCGCGCGCACGAAGGCCGCCAGGGCCAGGCGATCCTCGCCCTGCTCGTCGGCGAACTGGCGGAAGCTCCTGAGCATCGGCTCGCTGATGCTGTCGGGACTGTCCGCCTCCATGGCGAGGGCCATCGGATCGCCGGCGACGGGTGGGTCAAACAGCGTCCCGCCCACGCCGCCGAGGATCAGGTAGCCGACCCGCTCGCGTTCGTGGATCGCCAGCGAAAGGGCCAGCCGCGCGCCCATCGAATAGCCAAACACATTCGCCCACTCGACGCCCAGATGGTCGAGCAGACCGATGATGTCGGCCCGCAGGATATCGCGGCCATAGGCGGCCGGATCGTGCGGCTTGCCGCTCTCGCCGTGGCCGCGCAGGTCGAGCGCGACCAGGCGCTGGCCCCGCTGGGCGATGGCCGCGTACCAGCCGGTCCGCTTCCAGGCCTCCTGCCGGTTCGACGAGAACCCGTGGATCAGCAGCAAGGGCGCGCCGGGGCCGCCGGTGTCGTCATAGGCGATCTCGACGCCGTCGGCGGCGGTGAAGCTGGGCATCCGGGTCGTCCCTGTTCCCGGCGCGACTCTCTGCGGACCCGCGAGGACAGGGTGGCGTGTGGCGGGCGGGGGTCAAGCGGAAACCGGGAGGGGACATGCACTTCAGTGCGTGTCCCCCGCCGCCTTGAAGCCGATGGGGTCACGCACTGAAGTGCATGCCCCCGCTCGACTACCGCAGATCGGGCGGCGTCGCTTCCTCGGTCAGCAGACGGATGGCTTCATCCACCGACACCACCTGCTGCTCCTGCGAACCCAGGCGGCGAATGGCGACCGTGCCTTCCTCGGCCTCCTTGCGGCCGACCACCGCGATCGCCGGCACCTTGGCGACGCTGTGCTCGCGGATCTTGTAGCCGACCTTCTCGTTGCGCAGATCGGTCTCGACCCGCAGGCCGGCAGCGCGGAATTTCGCGGCCACCTCGCCGGCATAGTCGTCAGCCTCGGAGACGATGGTCGTGACCACGGCCTGGACCGGCGCCAGCCACATCGGGAAACGGCCGGCGTAGTTCTCGATCATGATGCCGATGAACCGCTCGAACGAGCCGAGGATGGCCCGGTGCAGCATGACCGGCCGCTGCTTCGACCCGTCCTCGGCGACGTATTCGGCGCCAAGCCGCTCGGGCAGCACATAGTCGAGCTGCAGCGTGCCGCAGGTCCACTCGCGACCGATTGCGTCCTGGACGATGAAGTCCAGCTTGGGCGCATAGAAGGCCCCGTCGCCCTCGGCGATCACCGGCTCGACACCGGCGAGGCGCGCGGCCTCGGCCAGCATGCCCTCGGCCTTGTCCCAGAACGCGTCGGAACCGGCGCGGATTTCCGGCCGTGTCGCGAGCGCGATGTACTTCGTCTCCATGCCGAGGTCGGCGTGGATCATCTTCGTCAGGCGGATGAACCGTTCCGTCTCGTCGACGATCTGGTCCTCGCGGCAGAAGATGTGGGCGTCGTCCTGGGTGAAGGCGCGCACGCGCATGAGCCCGTGCAGGGCCCCCGACGGCTCGTAGCGGTGACAGGCCCCGAACTCGGCCATGCGCATCGGCAGCTCCTTGTAGGAGCGCTGGCCGACGCCGAAGATCTGCACGTGGCCCGGGCAGTTCATCGGCTTGAGCGACAGCACCTCGCCCTCGACCGTCTCGCAGACGAACATGTTGGGCCGGTACTTGTCCCAGTGGCCGGAGTTCTCCCAGAACGTCCGTTCCAGCACCTGGGGCGTCTTGACCTCGATGTAGCCGGCGGCGTCGAGACGGCGGCGCATGTAGGCCTCGAGCGTGCGCCACAGCGTCCAGCCCTTGGGATGCCAGAAGACCATGCCGCGGCCTTCTTCCTGCATGTGGAACAGGTCCATCTGCCGGCCGACCTTGCGATGGTCGCGCTTCTCGGCCTCCTCGACGCGTTTGAGATAGGCGTCGAGGTCCTCCTGGCTGGCCCAGGCCGTGCCGTAGATGCGCTGCAGCTGGGCGTTGTTCTGGTCGCCGCGCCAGTAGGCGCCGGCCAGCTTGGTCAGCTTGAAGGCCTTGCCGACGTGCTTCGTCGACGGCAGGTGCGGCCCGCGGCAGAGGTCGGCCCAGGCGCCCTGGCGATAGAGCGTCACGTCCTGATCGGCCGGGATGCCCTCGATGATCTCGGCCTTGTAGTCCTCGCCGATGGCCTTGAAGTGGGCGATGGCCTTGTCGCGCTCCCACACCTCGCGCGTGATCTTCTCGTCGCGGTCGACGATCTCGGCCATGCGCTTTTCGATCGCCGCGAAGTCGTCCGTGCTGAACGGCTCGGCGCGGGCGAAGTCGTAGTAGAAGCCGTCCTCGACGTTCGGGCCGATGGTCACCTGCGTGCCGGGGAACAGCTCCTGCACGGCCTCGGCCAGCACGTGGGCCGTGTCGTGGCGGATGGTGTCGAGGGCGTCGGGATCATTGCGGTCGACGAACTCGACCTTGCCGCCGCCCGGCAGCGGGCGGTCGAAGTCGAGCAGCTGGCCGTCGAGGCGGACCAGCAGCGTGCGTTTGGCCAGCGAGGGCGAGATGGCCTGGGCCACGTCGCGGCCGCTGGAGCCTTGCGGATACTGACGGACGGAGCCGTCGGGGAAGATCAGGTCGATCATGGCGAGTCACACTTTCGCGGCGGCACCGGATCGAATCCGGAGCGGCCCCAGGGATGGCAGCTGCACAGGCGCTTCGTGGCGAGCCAGCCGCCACGAACCGGTCCGTGCGTGATCAAAGCCTCGCGCGCATAGTCCGAACAGGTCGGCAGGAAGCGGCACTGGCGTCCGATCAACGGGGACAGCGTCAGCTTGTAGGCGCGGTGCGCCAGCGTAACGCTGCGTTCGTAGAGGGTCATGCCGACACGAGGGTGGGTGAACGAGTCCCGGCGCTTATCGACGCGCCAGCGCGCGCGATCAAGCCGCGTCGGCGCCGCTAGTTCGCGCGCTCGCCTGGCGGACAGCCGCGACCGCGGCCTCGAACGCCAGGAGCGTCGAGGCATGACGGGCGGGATAGTCCTTCACGGGCGCCAACACGGCCAGATCCTCAAACCGTCCGGTCGGCGCGGGGCCGCCGGACTTCAACATCGCGGCAAGCTGATCGCGCGCGGTTTCGATTTCGTCAAGTCCGGCGCCGATGACATGGGCCCCCAGCACGGCCGCGGCGGCCTGGCCGAGGGCGCAGGCCTGCACGTCCTGGGCGAAGGCCGCGACCTTGCCGGCGGCGTCCAGGTCGACGTCGACGACGATCCGGCTGCCGCACAGCTTGGCCACCTTCTCGGCCGACCCCTGAGGCGCGGCCAGCCGCCCCGCGTGCGGCATGTTGGCCGCCAGGGTCAGGATACGGGCGCTGTAGAGGTCGTCGATCATGGGGCCTAGATAGTCACAAACACGGGGACATGCACTTCAGTGCGTGTCCCCCACCGATAAAGCGGACACGCACTGAAGTGCATGTCCCCGAGCGCTACCTCCGCGCCGCCCACAGCGCTTCCGACCGCTGTTTGAGCTCTTCGTTCATCGCCTCGAAGCTCTCGATGACCGGCCGGCGCAGACGCCGGGCGATGGTCGGGCCGAGCAGGCCGTCGAAGATCTCGCCGTTGGAGAAGATGGAGTTCTCCGGCCCCATCTTCTCGATCTCGAGAAACCGCACCGTCCGCGCCCAGCCGCGCATCACGTCCAGCCGCCAGTGGATGTGGTCATAGGGCGCCCAGTCGAGGATCACCGGATGGATCGTCCGCGGCGCCTGCCCGGGCAGCGCCAGCTCGACCGTCCAGCGATTGCCGATGCGGATCTCGCCCTGGGCCTTCGGATAGAGCCCGGTCCAGCTCCCCCAGCCAGGAATGTCCGACAGGATCTCCCAGACGATCTCGTCGGGGGCCTGGATGCCGATGCGGCGCTCAAGTTTTACTGCCATCTCTCAATCCGCTCATCCCGGCGAAGGCCGGGACCCAGGCGGTGGTTCAATCAGCAATTCCACGTTTCGTATAGATCGAGCCAACCGGGATTGGTTTCCTCGATCAGCCGGATTTTCCAGGCCCGTTTCCATTTCTTGATCCGTCGCTCACACGACTTGGCGGCCTCGCGGGTGTCGTGGACCTCATACCAGACGAGACGATTGACATCGTACTTGGCAGTGAACCCGCGAAGGCGGGGACCCAAGCCGTGGTGGCAGCCGCGCGAACCCGCAGCGTCCTCAAGCATCGCTTGGGTCCCCGCCTTCGCGGGGACAATCGGCTCTGGGGGAGGCCGAACTACTCCTTCAATCGCCAGGTTGCCCCCGTGGGTGAGTCCATCACCACGACACCCAAAGCATCCAGTTCGCCGCGGATGCGGTCAGCCTCGGGCCAGTCCTTGCCGGCGCGGGCCGCGACGCGGGCCTCGAGCAGGGCTTCGACCTTGCCGCGCAGGTCGTCGTCGGCCCCGCCGGCGAACCACACGTCCGGATCGGCCTCCAGGAAGCCCAGCAGGTTGGCGGCCGCCAGCAGGTCGGCCTTGGCCGCCGCCTTGCCGTCGCCGTGGGCGGTTTCCAGAGTCTTGGCCAGGGCGAACAGCTCGGCGTAGGCCTTGGGCGTGTTGAGGTCGTCGCCCAGCGCCTCGAGGAAGGCCGCCGGCGGATCGCGCGGCTCTACATCCAGACCCTTCACCCGCTGCAGGGCGCCGTAGAGCCGGTCGAGGGCCTTCCGGCTCTGCTCGATCAGCTCGCCGGTCCAGTCGAGCGGCTGGCGGTAGTGGGCGCTCAGCAGGGCCCAGCGCAGCACCTCGCCCGGCACGGACTCCAGCAGGTCGTGCGGAATGACGACGTTGCCGAGGCTCTTGCTCATCTTCTCCCCGGCCATGTCGAGGAAGCCATTGTGCATCCAGTAGCGGGCGTACTCGCCGCCGCCGTGGGCGCAGACCCCCTGGGCCAGTTCGTTCTCATGGTGCGGGAACTGCAGGTCGATGCCGCCGCCGTGGATGTCGATCGGCAGGCCGAGAGTGGCCTCGATCATTGCCGAGCACTCGATGTGCCAGCCGGGCCGGCCCGCGCCCCACGGGCTGGGCCATTCGGGCTCGCCGGGCTTGGACGGCTTCCACAGCACGAAGTCGGCCGGGTGGCGCTTGTAGGGGGCGACATCGACCCGGGCGCCGGCGATCATCTCGTCCAGCGGCCGGCCCGACAGGCGGCCGTAGTCGGGGAAGCTCTGGGTGTCGAACAGCACATGCCCCTCGGCCGCATAGGCGCAGCCGCGCTGGATGAGCGCGCCGATCTGGTCCAGCATCGCCGCGATGTTCTCGGTCGCGCGCGGCTGCAGCGTCGGCGTCAGGGCGCCCAGCGCGCCCATGTCCGCCTCATAGGCCGCCAGGTAGCGGTCGGTGATCACGCGGATGTCGACGCCCTCGTCGGCGGCCTTCCTGTTGATCTTGTCGTCCACGTCCGTGACGTTGCGCGCATAGATCACCGCGTCCTGGCCGTAGAGGTGGCGCAGCAGGCGGAACAGCACGTCGAAAACCACCACCGGGCGGGCGTTGCCGATGTGGGCGTAGCCGTAGACCGTGGGCCCGCAGACATACATCGTCACCCGCTCCGGATCGGCGGGAACGAAGGGCCGCTTCTCGCGGGCCATGGTGTCGTAGAGCTTCAGGGACATGGGTGATTGACGTTCGGTAAGAGCTTGCCGGGTCGGCTATTGGCCCCATATAGCTTTCAGGCGCGGGCGAGGCCACGGTCCGTCGCGCTGTGAATGGGGTGGCACGCGTCATTCCGGAACGACAGGCGTTCCGGCGCAACTCAGCCCCGGGAAGACCCTCAGCAACCATGGACGCCATGAGCCGCGAGCGAACCCTGATCGGCGGCGCCGGTCTTGATCTTGAACCCGCCAAGCGCCCGACGCGCGAGGAAGCGATGGAGGCGGTCCGCACCCTGATCGCCTGGTCCGGCGACGACCCCCGCCGCGAGGGCGTGATCGACACGCCCAAGCGCGTGGTGGACGCCTACGGCGAGTGGTTCGAGGGCTACGCCGCCGACCCGGCCAAGGAACTGAGCCGGACCTTCGAGGACGTGCAGGGCTACGACGACATCGTCATGCTGCGCGAGATCGAGGTGGAGAGCCACTGCGAGCACCACATGGCGCCGTTCCTGGGCAAGGCCTACGTCGCCTACATGCCGACCAACCGCGTGGTCGGCATCAGCAAGATCGCCCGGGTGGTCGAGATCTTCGCCCGCCGGCTGCAGACCCAGGAGACCATGACCCAGCAGATCACCGACGCGATCTGCGACAGTCTCAAGCCGGCCGGCGTGGCCGTGCTGATCGACGCGGCTCACCAGTGCATGACCACGCGCGGCGTGCACCACCGCCACGTGACGACCATCACCACCCAGTTCCGCGGCGTGTTCAAGACCGACGCGACCCTGCGCCAGCGGTTCCTGGACTTCGTGAACCGGGGCTAGGTTCGACGGGGACATGTACCGAAGGTGCGTGTCCCCTAAACCTGCCGCTCGTTTGGCGGACACGCACCTTCGGTAGGTGTCCCCTTCGGCCGATGCACCGCTGACACCAGCACGAAGCTCAGCAGCATCAGCAGGTACCAGCTGCCCATCTTGGCCAGGCCGACCGGCCGCCAGATGTCGGCCTGCGTCGGATAGCGCCAGGCGTTGGCGAAGGTGCCGAGGTTCTCGGCCAGCCATATGAACAGCGCCACCAGCATGAAGCCCAGCAGCATCGGCATGCGCCGCGCCGCCCGGTCCGGCGTGAACACGAACCACGACCGGCCGAAGATCGCCGCCGACGCGACGAACAGCGGCCAGCGGACATCCTGCACATAGTGGTGGCTGAAGAAATTCACGTAGGCCGCGGCTGCGAGGGCCCAGGTGGTCCAGCCCGGCGGGTACTGCTCGAAGCGGATGTCGAACAGCCGCCAGGCCCTGGCGATATAGCTGCCGACGCAGGCGTACATGAAGCCGGAGAACAGCGGCACGCCGCCGATCCGCATCAGGCTGGCCTCGGGATAGACCCATGAGCCGTGGGCCGTCTTGAAGATCTCCATCACCGTGCCGACGATGTGGAAGATCAGGATCACCAGCGCCTCGTCCGGGCGTTCCAGGCGCAGGGCCAGCAGACCGAACTGGATCGCCAGGGCGGCGACCACGAGGAAGTCGTAGCGATGCATCGCCGCGTCGCCCGGCCACAGCAGCCGCGTGCCGACCAGCAGGGCCAGCATCAGCCCGCCGAACAGACAGGCCCAGGCCTGCTTCAGGCCGAACAGCAGGAACTCGTAGGCCCAGCCGCGCCAGCGCGAGCGCTCCGCCCAGGGCCGGATGCGCAGGTCGAGGTTGGCGACGAGCGCCTTGATGCGGGCGTTGAGATTCAACTCTCCTCTCCCACCTGGGAGAGGGGGACCATGCGAAGCATGGTCGAGTGGGTGGCGTGGTGTTGGATCATCATGCGCGGGCCCCGACGCGACGCAACCTGGTGCGCGCCCGACCATCAGCGGCGCATCCCCCTCCCCCAGGTGGGGGAGGATGAGCGGTTGTCGCCTTCCGCGCCCTGGGGCCATATGCGCGCATGAGCGAACCCCTCTTCCCGACCGCCCCTGACACCGCAGCGCTGGAGCGCGGCGCGGTGCTGTCGCCCCGCTTCGACGCGGCGGGCCTGATCGCCGCCATCGCCCAGCACGCCGACTCCGGCGAGGTGCTGATGCTGGCCTGGATGAATGCGGAAGCGCTCAAGCTGACCCTCGAAACCGGACAGGCGCACTATTTCAGCCGCTCGCGCAACGCCCTGTGGAAGAAGGGCGAGACCAGCGGCCAGCTGCAGGACGTCGTCGAACTGCGCATCGACTGCGACCAGGACGCGGTGCTGATCAAAGTGCGACCACGCGGAGACGGCGGTGCGTGTCACGTCGGCTTCCGGTCCTGCTTCTATCGAACCCTGGTGCAGGACGGGACGCTTGAGGAGCGGGGATAGCCCCCCTCACCGTCTTCGTCGGGCCTGTCCCGACGCCCCAGGAACGCCGCGCGCGCGTCAGTCCTCGGGACAAGCCCGAGGATGACGGGTTCGACTGTCCGGGGATGAGCGGTTGGGTCACCCCGCCTTCAGCGTGCTCACCCCGCCGCCGGTCACGGGCGTTACGCTATAGGTCCGCAACGCAGACGCCGTGTAGTCGCGCGACTCGATCGTCGAGACGGCCATGAACTGCGCCCTCGCCTCGGCTCGGGTCAGCGTCAGCAGCACGAACCCCTTGGCGCTGTGATCGGTGAACACGACCTCGGGATTCTTGTCCTCGAAGCCCTGGTTCAGCGGCACGCCCTTGATCACGTCCCCGGCGCCGGGGCTGGTGACACCCGTCGTGCCGAACTCCGCCGCCACCAGCGTCCCGCCCGCGTCGTGCAGCGCGTTGGCCCAGAAGGCGTGGCTGTCGCCGGCCAGCACCAGCGGATGGGCCCCGGTCGCCTTGAACGCGCCCAGCACCCGCTCCCGATCGACCGGATAGCCGTCCCAGGCGTCGAGATTGTAGGGCAGGCCGAAGGCACCCAGCGCTGACAGCTGTGCCACCGGCTTCTGATACTCCTCGGGCAGGCCGGCGACCATTTCACCGAATTTCTGGTCGCCCATCTGCGTCTTGAAATCCGGACTGGCCACCCGGCCCATGACGATCTGGTTGCCGAGGATCTGCCAGGTGCGGCCCGCGGCCACCGAACCGGCCAGCTCGGCGCCGAGCCAGGCCAGCTGGTCGGGCCCGATCAGCCGGCGTTCGGGATCGAGCCACTTCGCCTTGAACGCCGCCGCGTCGGGCTTGCCGTCGACGATCGGCAGGTCCTCGCCGTAGCTCAGCTGGTGCGACCGGGCGGTCAGCCGGGTCTCGACCATCAGCAACGAGGCCAGGTCGCCGAACTGGAACGACCGGTTGGCCATCTCCGCCGACCGTCCGGGCCCCGGTTCGCGGATCGGCATCCACTCGTAGTAGGCCTTCAGGGCCGCCGCCTTGCGCGCCGCCCAGTCGCCCTCACCCGTGTCGGGATTGTGGTTCTCCGCCCCGCCCTTCCAGCTGTCGTTGCAGACCTCGTGGTCGTCCCACACGACGATCCAGGAGGCCCTGGCGTGGGCCGCCTGCAGCTGCGGATCGGCCTTGTACTGGGCATGGCGGCGACGGTAGTCGGCCAGCGACAGGCATTCGTGCGGCGGATCATGCGGCCGTTGCGCCGCGACCGGCGAGTCCGCCCCGTAGGACCCGGGTCCGCCATATTCGTAGATGTAGTCGCCCAGGTGAACGACGGCGTCGACCCGCTCGAGCCCGGCGATCGCCCCGTAGGCGTTGAAGTAGCCGTTGGGGTAAAGCGCGCAGGAGGCCACCGCGAGCACGACATCCGCCGTCGGCCCCGTCGGCAGGGTGCGGGCCCGGCCCACCGGGGACTTCACGCCGCCGAACTCGAAGCGGAACACATAGTCGGTCGCCGCGCGCAGGCCCGTGACGTCGACCTTGACGGTCCAGTCCCGATCCGGGCTCGCGGTGACATCCATCGACCAGAACTGGTCCGGACTGTCGAGGTCCATGGCGTTGAGGGCGTACTTCAGCCGGCCCGACACCGGATCGGCGGCGCCGTCCGTCGGCGTCACCCGGGTCCAGAAGATCAGGCTTTCGGCCAGGGGATCGCCGCTGGCCACGCCATGATCGAACCGGACCGCGCCGGCCGACCTGGCCTCCGCGGCGGTCGCCGCCGCGCCCGCGCCGGCGCCCAGCAGAGCCAGCAGTCCCCGCCTGTTAACCCGCATGTCCGATTCCCCCCGCTGGCTTCCCACTTTGGCGGGAGTTCACAACGGCGCCATGACGCCTGTCCAGCGCCGTGCGAAAAAAGCGCGCGGACGGCCCCGCCGCCGGCCACGACCTGTTATGAGAGTCCGGTCCGTTCAACCCCGGCCGGGAGCCCCGTATGTCGAGTGAAGGCCTTCACGTTCCGCGCGAGAAGCTGAGTCGAAAGACCCTGCTGCAGCACTATGCGATCACCTCCCTGATCGAGGAGCTCGAGGCGGTCGACTGGTATCGTCAACGGGCCGACGACTGCGATGACGAGG
>DAORNX010000049.1:0-10138 GCA_035441225.1 Caulobacter sp. | reverse complement strand
GGAGGCGGGGGAGGCGGCGGGGGCGGAGGCGGCGGCGGCGGCGGCGGCGGGGCCGCTTCCTGTTGCAGGCTGTAACGCAGGCCGAAGGTCACCGACTGGTCTTCGTAACCAATTTCGAGCGGCCCGGCCAAGGCCGGGTTCTCGATCTTGATATCCGTCGCCTTGATATAGCGATAGGTGAAGTCCATCGACAGCTGGTCGCTCAGCGGCGCCGACAGACCCGCCAGCACCTGGTAGGCGAAGGCGCTGTCGCGGTCGTCGCTATCAACCAGCCAAACCGACGGGGTCACGGCAGCCAGGTGACCCTGCACGACACCCGCGCCGACGCCGAAGAACGGGTTGATGCTGGCGTCAGGCGCGAAGTCATAGAGCACGTTGCCCATGATCGACAGGGCCTGGAAGTGGCCGTTGATATCCGTGGGAACCTCGTCGATATCCCCAGGGCGCAGGCCCGTTTCAAGCTCGACACGCCAGTTCGGCATGATCCGGTAGCCGAGGCGGGCGAACCCGACGATGTCACCTTCAAGGCCGACATTGGCGGAAGTGCCGAACACGGCCGAGTGGACGTCAAGATCATCGGGTTGGTGGTAGCCGAGATCGAAGGCTCCATACAGCCCGGTGGACTGCGCGAACGCCTGAGGCGCCAGCGCCAGCGCGCCGAGCATTGTGCCCAGCAACAGTGCCTTTTTCTTCACGATGAGCCCCTCGCTCTAGTCTTATAACCACACGCCGAACGGCCGGCGCCAACCATGGATGACTGGCTTCCCCACGCCCGGTCTGGATCGGGCACACCCCATCCCCCGAACATGTAGCCGCCGTTCAGCCCGATCAAGAAACGCATGAACCGATAAAGGGTTCCACGCAAGCTCCCGATCCATTTTCAACCGTGGTTTCCCACGCGCTGGCCGGACCATACGCCACCTTCACGCGATTATCCAGCGCTTGGCCGACCGATGTTCGACCTGTGTGTCCGCGAAGCCTCAGCCATTCCCCGCAGGCCCGTTCGCGCCGAGCTCCTCGAGCCAGGCCCGGGGACCGGCGTCCGACGGCGCGCGCCAGTCGCCGCGCGGCGACAATGCGCCTCCCGAGGAGATCTTCGGCCCGTTCGGGACCGCAGACCGCTTGAACTGGTTGGCGAAGAACCGCCTGAGGAAGACCTTCAGCCAGGCCGTGATTTCCTCGGCGCCGTAGGCGCGGCGGTCGCCGGCCGGCAATCCGGGCGGCCACTGGCCCCGCGAGACGTCGCTCCAGGCCGCGATGGCCAGATAGGCGATCTTCGACGGCGCCATGCCGTAGCGGGTCAGGTGGAACAGGTTGAAGTCCTGCAGGGCATAGGGGCCGACCACATCCTCGGTGGCCTGGCCCCTGCCGTCCGCGCCGGCCGGGACAAGCTCGGGCGATATCTCCGTGGCGAGGATGTCGCCGAGGACCGCCGCCCCGGCCGGGCCGGTCTCGCCGGCGGCGGCGACGAAGCGGATCAGATGCTGGATCAAGGTCTTCGGCACAGACCCGTTCGGATTGTAGTGGCTCATGTGGTCGCCGACGCCGTAGGTGCACCAGCCCAGCGCCAGCTCCGACAGGTCACCGGTCCCGACCACCAGCCCGCCCCGCTGGTTGGCGATGCGGAACAGGTAGTCCGTTCGCAGCCCGGCCTGGACGTTCTCGAACGTCACGTCATGGACCGGCTCGCCCTCGGCGAACGGATGGCCGAGATCACCGAGCATCTGGGTCGCGGCGGGGCGGATATCGAGCTCCGCGGCCGTCACGCCCAGGGTGTTCATCAATGTCCAGGCGTTGGCCCGGGTCCGCTCGCTGGTGCCGAAGCCGGGCATGGTGAAGGCGAGGATGTTGGCGCGCGGCAGACCGAGCTGATCCATGACCTTGCAGGCCACGAGCAGGGCCTGGGTCGAATCGAGACCGCCCGACACGCCGATGACCAGCCGCTCGAGCCCGGTCGACCGGAGTCGCTGGGCCAGGCCCTGGACCTGCACGCTGTAGGCTTCGTGGCACTGTTCGGCGAGGCGGCCCTCGTCGTCGGGCACGAACGGGAATCGCGGCACGGCCCGCGCCAGCGCCAGCGTCGTCGTCGGCGCGTCCAGGCGGAAGGTCTGGACGCGGAAGGGCGTGTTCGACTGGCGCCGGGCGACGCTGTCGCCGAACGATCCGGTGCGGAACCGCTCCTGGCGAACCCGGCCGAGGTCGACGTCGACCATCGCCAGCGTCGACTCCGCCGGGAAGCGTTCGCTCTCGACCAGCAGTTCGCCCAGCTCGAAGATCGAGGCCTGGCCGTCCCAGGCGTTGTCCGTCGTCGACTCGCCGACTCCGGCCGCCGAATAGGCGTAGACCGCCTGGCAGCGCATCGACTGCGACGCGCACAGCAGGCGTCGCGCCTCGGCCTTGCCGATGACGATGTTGCTGGCCGACAGGTTGAGCAGGATCTCGGCGCCGGCCAGCGCCGCCAGGGTCGAGGGAGGCTCGGGCGTCCAGACGTCCTCGCAGATCTCGGCGTGAAAGGTGAACGGGGCCGATCCGGTCGAGCGGAACAGCAGGTCGGTCCCGAACGGCGCGGCCCGACCGGCCACCGCGATGGTCTGGCCGGTCACGCCCAGGCCGCTCGCGAACCAGCGGCGCTCGTAGTACTCGCGATAATTGGGCAGGAAGGTCTTGGGGATCACGCCCAGGATCTCCCCGCGATGGATCACCACCGCGGTGTTGAACAGCCGCCCGTCGAACCTCAGCGGGGCGCCGACGGCGAAGACCGGGAAGAGACTCCGGCTCGACTCGACGAGCTGGCCGATCGCGGCCTCGACCGCATCGAGCAGCACGTCCTGCTGCAGCAGATCATCGATTGAATAGGCCGACAGTCCCAGTTCCGGAAAGACCATCAGGGCCACGTTGCGGTCGTGGCCGCGACGCAGCAGGGCAAGGGTTTCGCGGGCGTTGGCCGCCGGGTCGGCGAGGGTGATCCGGGGAACGCAGGCCGCGAGCCGCACGAAGCCGTGTCGGTAGGGAGAGTCGAAAGGCGGCGCCGCGGCGGGAGTCTGGGACATCTCGTGATCTTCTACCGTGCCCGGCGCGCGGCGACCAGAAGCAGGATTCCCGGGATGTCGACCCGGTGGCGCGGCGCCGGGGTCAGCCTTCCGACGACAGCGTCGCCACGCGGCGGTCAGCGGCGGGTCTGCGAGCGCCCGCCCCGGTCTGTAGTTCCGGAACCCCGCCGATGCTCGGGTCGAGATTCACACGACCCCGTTGATCCGAGGCCCTCCGTCGTGGCGCATCCTGGGGCGGCGCGATCGCGCGGCGGCGTTCGCGGAGCGCCGTCGCCCGCCGCTGCCTGGCGGAGTTGACAGCGTCATCCACCAGAAGCCCGACGAGACGCCAGGGCTCTACGCAATAGCGCCGGAACAGGCGACGCGGATCGACAACCAGGCGAAACAGCCATTCCAGGCCGATCTGGCCCAGCCAGCGCGGCGCGGCGCGCTGCACCCCGGCTTCATAGTCGAACGCGGCTCCCACCGGCAGAACGACGCAGGGAGGCAGGCTGTCGTAGTTGCGATGGATCCACACCTCCTGGCGCGGCATTCCCATGCCCACCATCAATACGTCAGGTGAGAAAGCCCTGATATCGTCAAGCACCGCGCCGGCCTCAGGAGAGCCGGGCGACATGTCGAAATAGCCATCGTGCACCCCGATCCGGACACCGGGCCGCCCCAGCCTCAGCAATTCCGCCGCCTTCTCCGCGACACCGGGGGCGGCGCCCAGATAGTACACACGCCAGCCTCTCGCCGCGGCCAGGGCCCAGAACTCGTCACGCCAATCAAGATAGGTGCACCGGTGGAAGGCCCGACTGCTGCGTCCAGTCAAGCGGGCCCACATCAGCAGGGGGCGCGAATCCACCTCAACCAGGTCGGCGCGGCCATAAAAGGCGCGAAGCTCAGCGTCGTCCCTCAGGAGGTACAGGCTGTGGGCATTGTGATTGGCGACGATCGCGCGCTTCTTCTGGGCCACATGGTTCGCCACGAAGAACAGCACTTCTTCAGCCTTCACCAGGTCCATCGCCTGGCCCAGCAGGGTCACACGCTCTTCCGGCCGGCGCTTGAGCCTGAACGGATATCGCTGAGGAGCGGCGCTGTCGCCGCCCAGTCGCCCCAGACTGGCGAACATGGACCGATCTCCCAATGCCGGACAGATCATCCGACATCGACGGACACTAGATGTTCAGGCTTAAGGCGCGGTTTTCAATCACGGTGAACCGTCCGTAACCATTCGGCTCAGCCAGCGCTGTTCAGCACCGCCGCGTCCGGCTGGACCTCATCGATCAGGTTCAGTGCGACCAGCAGGGCCTTGAGTTCCTCGCGCGCGGCGCGGCGGGGAGTCGAGATTTCGGCGGGCCGCAGGTTGGCCGAGAGATCCGCCAGGGTCAGGCCGAACGGGAACATCTCGCGATAGGCGATCCGCTCGCGGAGCGGGGGTCCGAGCCGGAAGCCGACCTGGCCGGCCAGCTGCTCGAGGTTGACGGTCACCCTCTGCCGGTTGCGCCCGTCGGTGGCGGCCATGCGGTTGCGAAGGACGACCCAGTCGAGCGCCCGGCCATGATCGGCGCGGGCGCGACGGGCGTCGTGGACGACTTTCGCGTAAAGGCTGGGCCGTACGAGCTTGAGCGTGATCGGATCGATCTTCCCGAGCAGATCGAAGTCCACAAAGCTGTCGTTCATCGGGGTGACGACGATGTCCGCCTGCAGGTGGGCGGCCCTCGAGAGGGGCGTATCGCCGCCCGGCGTGTCGATGACGACGATATCGGCGGCCGCCATCGCCAGCGTCAGCGCCCGGTGGAACAGGGTAACCACCTTGGCCGGATCTGCCTCGGACAGTTCGGCCGGGTCGTCGCCCAGCATGTACTCGAGCGGGACCGGGGCCGAGACATTGGCGGCGGGCAGCCATCGACGGCGATTGGCGAAGAAATGGCTGAGGGTCTGCTGGCGCAGGTCGACATCGACGACCGCGACCCGCCGGCCCTGGTAGAGCATGGCGGTCGACAGCAGGGCGGCCACGGTCGACTTGCCCGCCCCGCCCTTCTCGTTGGCCACCACGATGATCCTCGGCGGCGTTGCGGCGAGCGGACCCTTGCCGCCCAACGCCGGCGCCGTGGCGCGCCAGATGCTCACATCGACCCCCTTGATAAGGACGCGCCGCCGACGGTCCCTTGCGCCCCCCATCTAAGGTCCGGATTGGTTTATCCCAAGTCAACATGCGGCAATGCCCGAGGGTCTCCGAGGACTGACAGACGCCCGTCGGACGGGCGCCCCTTCCATGCCCCGGGGCCGCGATGGGAGCCGCGGCGATCGCCCCTCGGGCCAAGACAGAAAGGATGAGAAACCGGCGTTTTCTGCGTTGCAACACTTCTGCCGCAATGCAGTATGCCAATCAGAGACAGAGGGGGCTTCCGTGGTCACGCTTGAGTTTCGCCTGCCCGAGGGCCCCGAGGCCGACCAGTTCGACGCGGCCGTATACCGCTTCATCGAGCGGGCCGACGCCACCGGCATGGCCGATGCCGTCGCCCTGATGCAGTCCACGCCACTGCTGGATCACGTGCACAAGGCGGTGACCTTCGCGCGGCCCAGCTGCGCCCATGACTTCAACCGCTTCTGGGCCAGCTTTCCGCGCCGCGCCTGAGACCGCCGCCGCCACAGTCATTCATTTGCGCGTCAGCCAGCAATCACTAAGGTCGTCCGGCCTGGCCGCCTGAGTGAGTTGTCCCGTGTCCGCTCCCGTATTGTCGATCGACGACCTGAGGGTCAGTTTCCAGACCCATGACGGCCTCGTCGAGGCCGTCCGCGGCGTGTCCCTGTCGGTCGCCGCCGGCGAATGCCTGGGCGTGGTCGGCGAGAGCGGTTCGGGCAAGAGCCAGACCTTCATGACCGTGATGGGCCTGCTCGCCGGCAACGGACGGGCGACCGGCTCGGCCCGTTTCGAGGGACAGGAGCTGCTCGGCCTGCGGCCGGCCGACCTGAACCGCATCCGCGGCTCGAAGATGACCATGATCTTCCAGGACCCGCTGACGGCCCTGACGCCGCACGTGAAGATCGGCGAGCAGATCGCCGAACCCCTGCGGCTGCACCTGGGCCTGTCGGGCGCGGACGCGGCCCGGCGGGCCCGCGAATGGCTTGATCGCGTCCGCATCCCCGAGGCCGCCCGTCGGATGGACCAGTATCCGCACGAGCTGAGCGGCGGCATGCGGCAGCGCGTGATGATC
Organism: Caulobacter sp.; assembly: GCA_035441225.1. Lineage (GTDB taxonomy): Bacteria > Pseudomonadota > Alphaproteobacteria > Caulobacterales > Caulobacteraceae > Caulobacter. The sequence continues at coordinate 3,885 of DAORNX010000049.1, read as the reverse complement.
GCCGGCGCCATGGCCTGCGGCCCGAGGCTGTTGATCGCCGATGAGCCGACCACGGCGCTCGACGTGACGGTCCAGGCCGAAATTCTCGACCTGATGGCCGAGCTGATGCGCGAGACCGGGTCCGGCATGGTCCTGGTGACCCACGACATGGGCGTCATCGCCCGGCTGGCTGACCGGGTCTGCGTGATGAAGGACGGCGCCTATGTCGAGGAGGGCCCGGTCGAAACCGTGTTCGACCAGCCGCGCACCGACTACACACGCGGCCTGCTGGCGGCGATTCCGCGGCTGGACCGTCCCGACCGCGGCGGGCGGCCAACCCCTGCGCCCGTGGCGGCGGCGGCGCCGGTCGTGGTCCGGGGCGAGGACGTCAAGGTCTGGTTTCCGGTCAGCCAGGGCCTGTTCGGCAAGCCGCGCCCCCTGCGCGCCGTCGACGGAGTCAGCTTCGAGATCCGCCAGGGCGAAACCCTTGGCGTGGTCGGCGAAAGCGGCTGCGGCAAGTCCACCCTGTCTCGCGCGGCGCTGAACCTGCTGCCGCCGGGCGGCGGGGAGCTGGGCGGGTCGGTCACCGTGCTCGGCCGCGACATCACCCACGCCGACCGCAAGGCCATGCGGGCCGCGCGCAAGGACCTGCAGATCGTCTTCCAGGATCCCCTGGCGAGCCTCGATCCGCGGATGCCGATCGGCGATTCCATCGCCGAGCCGCTGCAGGTCTTCAGGCCCGGTCTCGGGCGGCAGGCGCGCCGGGAGGCGGCGGCGGCGATGATGGAGCGCTGCGGCCTGGCGCCGGATCTTGTCAACCGCTACCCGCACGAACTGAGCGGCGGCCAGAACCAGCGGGTCGGCATCGCCCGCGCGATGATCCTCGAGCCGAAGCTGGTGATCTGCGACGAGGCCGTCAGCGCGCTGGATGTCTCGATCCGCGCCCAGATCATCGACCTGCTGATCGACCTGCAGCGACAGCTGGGCATGGCGATGATGTTCATCAGCCACGACCTGGCCGTGGTCAGGGAGGTCAGCCACCGGGTCATGGTGCTCTATCTGGGCCGGGTCATGGAACAGGCCAGCCGCGAACAGATCTATGGGGACGCCCGTCATCCCTACACCCGGGCGTTGCTGTCGGCGGCGCCGATCCCCGACCCGAAAATAGAAAGAACCCGCGAGCGGGTGCGGCTGTCGGGCGAACCGCCGTCGCCGATGGATCCGCTGGCGGCGCTACGCTTCCTGCCCTCGCGGTTGCCGGCCCGGCCCACCGACCCGGTCTATCGTCCGGCCCTGGAGGCGGTCGCTCCAGGGCATCTGGTCAGCGAGTTCGACCCGGTCTGACCCGGCGTCGGAGGTCGCTAGTACTTCACGCGGAGGCCGCAGCGTTCGCACGTCTGGAAGCCGGACTTCTGACGGCTGTTCTTCCACCGATGCCCGACGCGCAGGCACTTGAGCAGCTTCAGGAGGTTGAGCAACCTCTTACTCCCCCAATGTTTCCCGCCAGCATAAGCATGACAGCGAGAGCCGCAAGGACTTCATCGAACGTCGGTATCTCAACTAATACGGGTCAAGTGATGCCTTACGCCTCAGTGGCTGCGAGACATTGACGGCCGCTTTGGCTAGGAAGCCGCCATGACCCAGTTTGCCGTTCCGATCCGTCCCCAGCCGGTCGTGCCTGTCGCGGGGTCCGATCGACCCTTTCCGGTGCGCCGTATCCTCTGTGTCGGCCGCAACTACGCCGCCCACCGTCGCGAGATGGGGGGCGATGATCGCGACCCGCCGTTCTTCTTCAGCAAGCCGGCCGACGCGGTGGTCCCGCCCGGCGCCGATGTCCCCTATCCCTCGGCCACGCGTGACCTGCATCACGAGATCGAACTGGTCGTGGCGCTCGGCGAGGGCGGGACGATCTTCGGCTTCGCCGTCGGCGTCGATCTGACCCGGCGCGACCTGCAGAACGGTTTCAAGGCCAGGGGCCAGCCGTGGGACGCGGCCAAGGCCTTCGACGCCAGCGCGCCGGTCTCGGCCATCGTCCGCGCCACCGGCGTCATCCCGCAGGGCCGCATCACCCTGAGCGTCAACGGCGAGACCCGCCAGGACGGCCAGGTCGCCGACATGATCTGGTCGGTCGAGGAAATCCTCGTCGAGGCCGGCAAGCTCTGGAAACTCGAAGCCGGCGACCTAGTTTTCACTGGCACGCCCGAAGGCGTCGGCCCCCTGGTCCGTGGCGACCGGGTCGAGGGATCGGTCGAGGGCGTCGGATCGCTGTCGTTCGGGATCGTCTGATGGGATTGCTGCTGCACAGCGCCTGGCGCGCCTCGGCGCCCTACCGGGTGCGGATCGGGCTGAACCTGAAGGGCCTGGCCTATGACTACGCCCCGGTCGACCTCGTCGTCGGACAGCAGCGGGGCGAGGCCTACGGCGCGGTCAACGCGCAGCACCTCGTGCCGGCGCTCGAGGTCGACGGACGGATCCTGACCCAGTCGCTGTCGATCCTTGAATGGCTGGAGGAGACCCATCCGGAGCCGCCGCTGCTGCCGAAGGATCCGTTCGACCGCCAGGTCGTGCGGGCCATGTGCGGGGTGGTCGCCTGCGACATCCACCCGGTGAACAACCTGCGCATCCTCAAGGCGCTGGCGAAGCTCGAGGTCGGCCAGCCGGCGATCGATGACTGGGTGCATCGCTGGATCGGCGAGGGATTCGCCGCGCTCGAGCCGATGATCGCCAGACACGGCGCCGGGTTCGCCTTCGGCGCCACGCCGACGATGGCTGACTGCCTGCTGGTGCCTCAGGTCTACAACGCCCGCCGGTTCAATACGGACCTGGCGCCCTTCCCGGCCCTGGTGGCCGCCGCCGACGCGGCCGCGCGGCACCCGGCCATCGCCGCCGCCCATCCGAACAACCAGCCTGACGCCCAGGTGTAGGGGAGCCGCCGTGCTTGATGATCTGAAGGAAAACAACCGCCGCTGGTCGCGCCGCAAGACCGAGGTCGATCCGAACTTTTTCCGCCGCCTCGAGAACCAGCAGAGCCCGGAATACCTGTGGATCGGCTGCTCCGACAGCCGCGTTCCGGCCAACGAGATCGTCGATCTCGACCCGGGCGAGCTGTTCGTCCACCGCAACGTGGCCAACCTGGCCCCGCCGCAGGACGCCAACTACCTCAGCGTGCTGCAGTTCGCGGTCGACGTGATCAAGGTCAAGCATGTGATGGTCGTCGGCCACTACGGCTGCGGCGGCGTGCGGGCGGCCGTCGACGGCGAGCGCCGGGGTCTCGTCGACCACTGGCTGCACCCGATCCGCGAGGTCTACGCCGCCAACCGCGAGGAGCTCGAGGCGCTCGACGACAAGGACCGTTGGGATCGCCTGTGCGAGCTCAACGTCATCCGCCAGGTGCAGAACGTCGCGTCGGACGTGTTCGTGCAGGACGCCTGGGCCCGTGGGCAGACTCTCTCCGTGCACGGCTGGTGCTACCGGCTGTCGAACGGCCTGATCAACGATCTGGGCGTGACGGTGTCGAATCCCGGCGAGGCCGAGGAGCTGAAGCAGGGCTGACGCCGGGGCGCCGGAAGGCCTGCCCCGGCGGGCGCCCTACCCCTTGATGCGCACCTTGGCTCTCGCGGAGCGGCCCTGGCCGTCGACGACGGTCAGTTCGTAGAAGCCGGCCGCGGCGGGCCGCCAGAGCGTCCGTCCACTGACAGGGTCGGGCGGCAGCGGCCGGCCCTCGACGTACCAGTTCAGCCCCTCCCCGCCCGCGGCCAGCACCAGCCCGCGCGATGACGGTCCGAAGGCGTCGACCTGAACCGTTGCGCCATCGGGCGGGAAGATCAGGTTCGGGCCCTGGTCGGGCCGCTCAAGCGTGACCAGCGCGCCCGGCGCGGCGCGCGGCGTGATCCGCGGCGGCGTGGC
>DAORNX010000048.1:0-10141 GCA_035441225.1 Caulobacter sp. | reverse complement strand
GACGCCGAACCGGCCGCCTGGGTGCGGACGGTTGTCGCTGATTTCGTCAAGGGCGGCGACGACGAGGCCTGGACCCGCGTGATCTCCGCCGCCCAGGGCGGCGGCGACCCGGCCCTCGCGGCGCTGGGCGCCATCCTCAAGTCGCGGCTCGCGCCCGCCAAGGCCACCTTCACTCTGATCCGGAGACGCTGACCGCCATGCGCCGTCAATCCGCCCTGCTGCCCCTGGCGCTCGCCGCCCTTGCCGCTCCCGGCCTCGCCCATGCCGCGGAAGGGCAGGGCGACTGGATCGTCGACGCCCGGCTGCGCTACGAGTTCGTCGACCAGGACGGATTCAGCGAGGAGGCCCAGGCCCTCACCCTGCGGACCCGGCTGGGCTACGAAACGCCGGCCTGGAACGGCCTCAAGGCGCTGGTCGAGGCGGAAAACGTCACGGCCCTGTCGGACAGCTACAACAGCACCACCAACGGGCAGATCGCCTATCCGACCGTGCTCGACCCGGAGGCGACCGAGATCAACCGCGCCCAGGTCTCCTGGACCGGCGCGCGGGCCAGCGCGGTGGTCGGCCGGCAGCGGATTATCCTCGGCAACGCCCGGTTCGTCGGCAACGTCGGCTTCCGCCAGAACGAGCAGACCTTCGACGCGGCCCGGGTCTCGTTCAAGGTCGACCCGACCACCACCCTGACCTGGATCTACATCGACCGGGTCCAGCGTATCCTCGGCGACGACAGCCCCCAGGGCGAGTGGGACAGTGACTCCCATGTGATTCAGCTCGAGACGAAGACGCCGCTGGGCCAGCTGACGGCCTATGGCTATCTGCTCGACTTCGACACCGCGCCGCTGCAGTCCAGCGCCACCTGGGGCGCCCGTCTGACCGGGTCGCGGCCGCTTTCCGGCGGCCTGGCGGTGACCTGGGAGGCGGAATACGCGCGCCAGACCGACTACGGCTCCAACCCGCAGGACTTCGATCTCGACTACCTCGCCCTGGCCGCAGGGCTGAAGAAGGACACGCGGTTCGTCTCGATCGGGCTGGAGCGCCTCGACGGCAACGGCGTGCGCGGCTTCTCGACGCCGCTGGCCACACTGCACGCCTTCCAGGGCTGGGCGGACGTATTCCTGGCCACGCCGGCCAGGGGCGTCACGGACCTCAACCTGACGGCCGGAACGGCGCTGCCGGTCGGGGCCCGCAAGCTGAAGCTGGTGGCGGCCGCACACGACTTCTCCGAGGCCGACGGGGGCCTCGACTACGGACGGGAGTTCGACGCCTCGGCCTCCGTGCCGCTGACGCCGACATTGTCGCTGGAAGCCAAGGCGGCGCGGTTCGTGGGCGACCGGCCGGCCTTCGCCGACCGCACCAAGATCTGGCTCACGCTCGAACTGAAGCTCTGACGATGGAAGGGCGCCGGCCATGACCTCCCCGGGCAGCGAAATCGAGCCGATCTCGCCCGAGTTGATGGCCGAGCCACTCGACTTCTTCTTCGCCGAGCATTTCCGCCACCGTCAGCTCTGCCGGCTGATCGACCGGCTGGGTGCGACGGTCTTCTTCGATGCAGACCCGATCGCGGAGGTTGTCGACTTCCTCAGGTTCGAAGCGCCGATCCACATCATCGACGAGGAGGAGGATCTGTTTCCCCTGCTCCGTCGCCGGTGCCTGCCGGAAGACGATCTCGAGAACGTCCTGGGCGTTCTGTCGGCCGAGCACCGGGCCGACGCCACGCTCGGGCGGGCGGTCAGGACCCACCTGGAGCATTGCCTCGATACCCGGTCCGCCCCCGGCGCCAGTCTGGAGGGAAGGCGTGACCTGGGGGCCTTCGCGGCCCAGGAGCGCCGGCACCTCGCGCTCGAGAACGCCGTGGTGCTGCCGATCGCCCGGCTGCGCCTGACACCCGCGGACCTGACGGGTCTGGGCCGGCGGCTGGCGGCGCGCCGCGGCATGATGCTCGCGGAGACCGGGCCGTGATCGAGGCCCTGTTCGACCGCAACCTGCGCTGGGCCGCCGGCCGGACGCGGATGGACCCGGAATACTTCCGCCGGCTGGCCGCCCAGCAGTCGCCGGACTACCTGTGGATCGGCTGTTCGGACAGCCGGGTGCCGGCCAACGAGATCGTCGGCCTCGATCCGGGAGAACTGTTCGTGCACCGCAACGTCGCCAATCTCGCGCCGTCGCAGGACGCAAACTTTCTGTCCGTGCTGCAGTTCGCGGTGGAGATTCTGGGCGTGCGCCACATCATCGTCTGCGGCCACTATGGCTGCGGCGGCGTCCGCGCGGCGGTCTCGGGCCAGCGGCACGGGCTGATCGACCACTGGCTCCAGCCCGTGTCCTGCCTGTGCCGCCAGCATGCCGACGAACTGGACTCCATCCTCGACGTCGAGGCGCGGGTGAATCTCGTCTGCGAACGCAACGTGCTGGCCCAGGTCGCCGGCCTCGCTGACAATCCGTTCGTCCGGGACGCCTGGGGTCGCGGCCAGGCGCTGGCGGTGCATGGCTGGATCTACTCGATCCAGGACGGCCTGCTACGGGACCTCGACACCTCGATCAGCGGCGTCTCCGACATCCGCGCCCGTCCCCGGCTTCCGGCCCCCGCGCCACGCGGTCGAAGGCGCGGCGGGGCGGCCACGCCCCGTCGCCCGGCCGATCGCTGACGGCCGACCCGGCGGCTGGCGGCGTCAGTCCTTGGCGCGCTCGAGATAGGACCCGTCCTCGGTCAGGACGACGATGCGCGTGCCGGCGGCGATGTAGGGCGGGACCATCGTCTTGACCCCGTTGGACAACAGCGCGGGCTTGTAGGACGAGGAGGCGGTCTGGCCCTTCATCGACGGTTCGGTATCGACGATTTCCAGCGTCGCGGTGCGGGGCAGTTCGATGGCGATCGGCGTCTGGTTATGGATCGACAGCGACACGGACATGCCGTCCTGCAGGTAGGCGGCGGCGTCGCCGATCACATCCTCGGTTCCGACATACTGCTCGTAGGTCTCGGGGTTCATGAAGTGGAACCCTTCGCCGTCCCTGTACAGGAAGGTGTGCTCGCGCTGGTCGACGATGGCGCGCTCGACCATCTCGGTGGTCCGGTAGCGTTCGGCGACCTTCACGCCGTCGGAGATGCGGCGCATGTTGAGCTGGGTCACCGGCGTGCCCTTGCCGGGGTGGATGTTATCGGCGCTCAGAACGACATAGAGCTTGTCTTCGAGTTCGACGACGGCGCCCTTGCGGAGCGAACTGGCGGCAACCTTCACGTGGTACGTCCCTGGTGTTCTGTGGCCGCCCGTCGGGCCGCTCACAATTGTGCTGGAAGAATTGGTTCCCCCGCTCCATAGCGTCCCGGGCCAGAATCGCCAGCAATTCTCGCTTGTTCCCGTCGCCCGCCTGTCCGGTCGACATCGTCAGACCCGGTATCGCCGACCTTGAGCACCGCCTTTCCGACCCCCTGGTGGAGACCCGATGTCCACGCCGACCGGCGGCCGTTCCTGATGGCGCGCAACCGCGTCAAGGCGGGTCTGCGGCGCTGGTTCGAGGCCCAGGGCTTCGTCGAGACCGAGGCCGCCTGCCTGCAGGTCTCGCCCGGCAATGAAGCCCACCTCCACGCCTTCGCCACCGAGGCGCTCGACCTGGCAGGAGGCCGGCAGCCGCTCTATCTGCACACCTCGCCGGAGTTCGCCTGCAAGAAACTGCTGGCCGCGGGGGAGGCGAAAATCTTCGAGTTCGCCCGGGTCTGGCGCAACCGCGAGCGCGGGCCGCTGCACCATCCGGAATTCACCTTGCTGGAATGGTACCGGGCTGGCGCGCCCTACCAGGTCCTGATGGACGACTGCGCGTCGATCCTCGCCCTGGCGGCGGAGACCGCCGGAACCTCGCGCTTCCGCTTCCGCGGGATGGAGGTCGATCCCTTCGCGACACCGGAACGGATCACCGTGGCCGAGGCCTTCGACCGGTTCGCCGGCGTCGATCTGTTGGCCAGTCTCGCGGCGGACGGGACCCCGGACCGCGCGGTGCTTGCGGACGCCGCCCGCGCCGCCGCCATCCGCGTCGCCGACGATGACACCTGGGCCGACATCTTCAGCCGGGTGATGGTCGAGAAAGTCGAGCCCAGGCTTGGCGCCGGCCGGGCCGTCGTTCTCTGCGAGTATCCCACCGCCGAGGCGGCCCTTGCCCGGCCTGCGGCGCACGATCCGCGCGTGGCCGAACGGTTCGAGCTCTACGCCTGTGGCGTCGAGCTGGCCAACGCCTTCGGCGAGCTGACAGACGCGGTCGAACAGCGCCGCCGCTTCGACGCCGAGATGGACGAGAAGGCCAGGGTCTACGGTGAACGCTACCCGCTCGACGAGGATTTCCTGGCGGCGCTGGCGGTCATGCCCGAGGCTTCCGGCGCGGCGCTGGGCTTCGATCGGCTGGCCATGCTCGCGACCGGCGCCCCGCGCATCGAGCAGGTCCTCTGGGTTCCGGTGGTCTGATGGGCGAACGTCGCACCCTGCGCGGTCTCGACGACCTGGCCGACGCCGGCCTGCTGCCAGCCGAACGCCTGCCGGCGCTCGAGGCCGTGGCGGCGCGCTATGCCGTGGCCGTCACTCCGGCGATGACCGCCCTGGTCGACCCGGCCGACCCCGGCGACCCGATCGGCCGCCAGTTCATCCCGGATCCCGCCGAACTCGACGCCCAGCCGATGGAGTCGGCCGATCCGGTGGGCGACATGGCGCACAGCCCGGTGGCGGGGATCGTTCATCGCTATCCCGACCGGGTCTTGCTGACGCTGACCCACACCTGCGCCGTCTACTGCCGCTTCTGCTTCCGGCGCGAGGTGGTCGGGCCCGACGGGGCGGGGAACCTGACCCCGGCGCAGCTTGACGCGGCCCTGGCCTATATCGCGGCGACCCCGGCCATCTGGGAGGTGATCCTGACCGGCGGCGATCCGCTGGTCCTGTCGCCCCGCCGGCTGCGCGAGGTCGTCGATCGGCTGGAGGCCATCGGCCATGTGAAGGTGATCCGTTTCCACAGTCGCGTGCCCGTGGTGGCGCCCGAGACAGTCACCGGCGACCTGGTCGCGGCGCTGAAGAGCCGGAGCCGGGCCGTCTATGTCGCCCTGCACGCCAATCACCCGCGTGAGCTGACGCCCGCGGCCCGGGCCGCCTGCGCCAGGATCATCGACGCCGGGATTCCGATGCTCAGCCAGACGGTGCTGCTGCGCGGGGTCAATGATGACGCCGCGACGCTCGCCGGGCTGATGCGGGCCTTCGTCGAGACGCGGATCAAGCCCTACTACCTGCACCACGGCGATCTCGCGCCGGGCACCGGCCATTTCCGGGTGCCGATCGCCGAGGGTCAGGCGCTGATGCGGGCCCTGCGTGGCCGGGTCTCCGGTCTCTGCCAGCCGACCTACATCCTCGACATCCCGGACGGGCACGGCAAGGTGCCGATCGGCCCTGGCTACCTGACCGCCGACGCCGACGGGCCCCTACGGATCGAGGACCCCTCGGGCGTCCGCCACGACTATCGCGGCGAGGCTTCGACCCGCAGGACCGACCAGGGCGGCGGCCGCGACTGACCGGGGTCCCCCGTCGCGATGTCAGACGCCGGGCGAGGCAAGGTCAGCTGCACACCCTTCAGATGGCGAGGCCCGGATCACCTTCGAGGATGGCCTGCCGGAGCTCGGGCCGCTCGCCGGGCTGCCAGAGGGCAACGCGGTGCGTCACGCGATAGCGCATCGGGCCGCCATCGTCCGTTTCGCTGCGCTCCAGCGGTATGGGGATGCAGACGAATTCGGTCTCGAGCTCGTCGGGCGTCGCCCGAACGGTCGCATAGCCATGACCGGCGTAGTCCAGGAACCTGAGGTGCGGCGACAGTTCCGGATTGCGCGCCGCGCGCGCCTGGGCGGGGTCGCCCGTCTCCTTCAGGACCAGGGAGGCCTTCACGCCGTGCAGCAGGGTCATGTTCCAGCTGGTCTCCATCGAGCCGTCGGGCCGGTCATGGATGCTGAGGGCGCGCAGGGGGCGATCCCTGGGCATGGTGAGTTGCTGCACCTCACCCAGGGTCTGGGCCGAAATCGAGCCGGTGACGAATTCGACGCCGACCGGATCGTACGCGCGAGGCGGCAGGTCGCTGGAGGGATAGCCGGCCCAGAACGCGTGCCTGTCCCCCGCCACGATGGTCAGTCCGGTGATTCCTTCGGCGCGGACCATGTCGAAGATCTCGCGGTGCTCCAGGCGATAGGCGCCGGTGGTCACGCCGTAACCCGCACCCGCCGGCCACTGATCGGCGAACGCCGCCGGCAGGTTCTGCGGATCGGTGCGTCCGGTGAGGGTGCCGAACGAATGGCCCCAGATCTTCCACGGCGCCCTGGCGGCGCGCAGACGGTCCTTGAACCAGGCCATCTGCTCGAGGCCGAGATAGGCCTCCGGCGGCGCATCCTTGTTCGGATTGGGAAACTCCAGCTCACCGAGGCGGATGGTGGCCGGCGGATGGCCGCCGTCATAGGCCCGGCCCTGGTCGAGAATCTCGAGCATCGAGTCGGGCATGGCCGGGAACTTGATGTCCGGCAGCCCGCTGTAGCTGCCGCCCGGCGAGATGAAGGACCGATTGTCGGTCAGGATCATGTCGACGTTCCGGCCGTATCGGAACGCCCGCTGGATCTGCAGCGCGTTGATGGCCGCCAGGTTGTTGGGCTCCTGCCCGACGCCCCGCGCATCGAAGGTCTCGACGGGCCTGTTCTCGACGACGGGCGCCTCGAAGACATCGCCGGTCCCGGCCTTGCGGACCTGGGCGGGCTGGTACTCGTACCAGGCCTGGCTCGCCGCGACCTTGAGCTTCTGGGCCGGGCGGATCTCGCCGTTGATGATCTGCTGGCTCTGGTAGGACCGCCAGTTGAACTCGTGGTTGTCCCAGACGGGGACGAACGGCCACCGGGCCCGGGCGTCCTGCAGGTCCGGATCGAGCAGGTAGCCGCGATAGGCCGTGCGGTAGTCGTCCAGATCGGTCGGGGTGTGGAAGGTGCTGACCTTCTCGCCGTGCGGATACCGCACATTGCCGCGCAGGCGCCGGCCCCGCTCCATGCCGCCTGGCCGTTCCTCGGGATACCAGACCAGTTCGTAGATGAAGTCGCCCAGGTGCAGGACGAAGCCCAGCTGTTCCTCGCGCGGCCGGCGCGCGTCCTCGAACAGCATGCGCCGGTAGGCGTTGAGGGCGCCCTGGGTGACGTCCTGGCAGCTGACGAAGGCGAACCTGACCGGGCGATCGTCGTCGTCCGCCGGCGCCGTCAGGGTGCGGCCGACCCGGCTCGTGTGTCCCTGCTCGTCGATGAAGCGGTACCAGTATTCCCGCGCCGGCTTCAGTCCCGCGGCCAGGAAGCGGCAGGTCCAGTCGGTCGCCGCGGTGACCGCGACATCGCCGCGCGCGACGAGCTTCCTGAATTCCGGATCGCTGGCCACCTCGACCGCCAGCCGGTGCGCGGCGACGCCGGCGTCAGGGGTCCGCCGCGTCCAGAGGATCACGCTGTCCGGACGGGGATCGCCGGAGGCGACGCCCTGTGGGAAAAGGTCCCGCCGTTCGCCCAGCGCGGCAGGCTTTGCCTGGGCGGAGGTCCGTCCGAACGCCAGCGCCGCGCCGATCGCCGCGGCCTGGGCGGCGAAGGCCCGCCGCGAGAGCCTGTTGTCGTCCATGGTCCACCCCTCCCGAAGTGACGCGTCCCGTCGAGCGGTCGCCCCATCGATCCCGCCGGCCCGCGGCGGGATCTGACGGTTCACGGAAGACTTTCGTCCGGAGGTCGCAAGTTAACTTTCGTTCAGGCGGCCGGGGTGAGGGCCGTCATCCGGGGAACGATCAGGGTCCGGATCACGCATGGAACGGTTGGCGCGGCGGGCAGGCCGACATGGCAGGATCTGTGACCCGGGCGCGCCCGGCGGCGCGGCGCGACACCGGTTCTAGGTCCCGAGCCTGACCAGCATCTTGCCCAGGTTGACGCCCTGAAACAGCCCGATCAGGGCGGTGGGGGCGGTCTCGATGCCATCAAGGACGGTTTCCTCGACACGGACGCGTCCGTCTCGCAACCAGCCAGTCATGTCGCGCTCGAAGGCCTCGCGCTGGTCGATGAAGTCCATCAGGCTGAACCCCCGGAGCATGACGCGCCGATAAACGATCGTCGAAAGCCTTCGAACCGCGACGGACGGATCGTTGTAGCCGGAAATCATTCCGCAAACCGGAATTCGGCCCAGGGTGTTCATGCACCCGAGGGCGGCGTCGAGGTGCTCGCCGCCCACATTGTCAAAATAGACATCGAGCCCCTTGGACGCGGCCGCGGGAAGAGCCTCCGCGATTGGCGCGTCGCGATAGTTGATGACGGCGTCCAGGCCGGCGACGGACTTCAGCCAGCGGGCCTTCTCGGCAGACCCCACGGACCCGATGACGTGGCACCCCTTGAGCCTGGCGATCTGGGCGGCGACCGATCCGACAGCGCCGGCGGCGGCGGACACGAAGACCTGTTCGCCAGCCTTGACCGCCCCGATATGCAGCATGCCGCCGTAGGCGGTGAAGCCGGTCATGCCGAGCGCATGGAGGTGGGTCGTGATCGGAAGTCCAGGAAGCTCCCTGACCCGGATCAGCCCCTCGCCGTCGGACAGGAAGTACTCTCGGAAGCCAAGATAGTGAGAGACCAGATCGCCGACCGAGAAGTCCGGTGACCGCGACTGGACGACGACACCGATGGCGGCTCCGCGCATGGCCTCGTTCAAGGGGGTCATGGCATTGAGCTGTGACCTCATGACCGGGTCCACGGACATGTAGAGGTTCCGGACCATCACCTGGCCGTCCGCGGCGTCATTCACCCGGGTCTCGACCAGGGCGAACTGGTCGGGTCTGGGCAAGCCGGCGGGGCGCGCGATCAGATGAACTTCACGACTGAGGGGCATGGCTGGAAACCTGTGCGGAAAGAAGTCGGGCCGGGCGATAGGCATCGGGGGACAGGCCAACATCCCGCCACCTGGCGGGAAGCGGCGCTCCGGTGACCTCCGAGGCGAGAAGACGCGCCAGGGCCGGCGCGGTCTGGACGCCGAAGCCGCCCTGGCCGGCGAGCCAGAAAAAGCCGCAACGGTCGGGCGCCTCGCCGACGGCCGGAAGCCGGTCGGGGGTGAAAGTCCGCAATCCCGCCCAGGCCAGGGGCTTGCGGTGAACCGTCAGGGTTGTCGCGGCTTCCAGCCGCTCGACGCCCTCGGCCAGCGCCAGGTCGTCGGCCGCCGCGTCGTGGGCTTCCATGTCGGTCTCCTCTGCCGGCGAGAGCAGCATCCGACCCGCCGACGGCTTGGCGTAGAAGGACTCGGCGGCGTCGATCAACATGGGCCAGTCTCGCGCGTCCGCCGGCGCATCGATCAAGGCGGCCGTGCGGCGTTTCGGGCGCAGGCCCAGCGTCTTCACGCCAGCCAGGACCGCATTCTCGTCGGCCCAGGCGCCCGCGGCGTTCACCACGGCGCCGCACTCGATGGAAAGCGCGGGTGTCCTGATACGCCAACCGTTCCGCCGGCGTTCGATCTGATCGACCCGCTCGCCGGTTCGGAGGGTCGATCCGCGCTCGGTCAGCCCGCGAATGAAACCCCGGTGCAGGGCGTCGACGTCAATGTCGGCGGAGGATCCATCCCATGCGGCCGCCGATACGTAGCCGGGCCGCAGGGCGGGCCACAGCTGTCGCGCCTCGCCCGCGGTCACGACCCTCAGCGCGTCCGGCGCCTCGGCGACCTTTGCCCCAAGGTCAGCCTCCTGCCCGGACCGGGCGACAATCAGGATTCCTCGGGTCCTCAGAAGATCGACTTCCGTGAAGCCCGCCGGGGGCGCCCTGAAGAACTCGAGGGATGCGCGGCTGAGGGGCTGAACACCCGGACCGCCGTAGATCAGGTGAAACAGGGCCGCCGAACGGCCGGTCGCATGGTAGCCCGCCTGCGCCTCGGCCTCGAGCACCAGCACCCTGCCATGCTCGGCGAGGGCCCAGGCCGCCGACACTCCGGCGATGCCGGCGCCGATGACGACGAAGTCGACGCCGAGGGTCAAGATGGCGCCCGTTCCAGGTCCAGCCGGGCGGCCAGGCTGGAGGTGTCCCAGCGGTTTCCGCCCATGGCCTGGACCTCGGCGTAGTAGCCGTCGACCAGGGCGGTCATGTCCAGTCGCGCGC
>DAORNX010000047.1:8045-10192 GCA_035441225.1 Caulobacter sp. | reverse complement strand
CACAAGCCGGCGGCGCCCGGCGCGCCGCGTCGCGGCCCGGTCTCGCCCAAGACCGCCACCCAGGCCCGCTACATGGAAGCCCTCGGCAGCCACGACCTGGTGTTCGGCCTCGGCCCGGCCGGCACGGGCAAGACCTTCCTGGCCGTGGCCCATGGCGCGGCCATGCTGATGCGCGGCGACATCGACCGGCTGATCGTCACCCGGCCGGCCGTCGAGGCCGGCGAGCGGCTCGGCTTCCTGCCCGGCGACCTGACCGAGAAGGTCGACCCCTACATGGCCCCGGTCTGGGAGGCGCTGACCCAGCTTATGGGGGCCGACCAGCTGCGCCGCCGCCGCGACAAGGGCGAGATCGAGGTGGCGCCGATCGCCTTCATGCGCGGCCGGACCCTGGCCCATGCCTTCGTCATCGTCGACGAGGCGCAGAACACCAGCCGGCTGCAGATGAAGATGGTCCTGACCCGCCTGGGCGAGGGCTCGCGCATGGCGGTGACCGGCGATCCCAGTCAGATCGACCTGCTCAATCCCGCCGACTCTGGTCTGGCCCACGCCGTGGCCATCCTGGAGGATGTGGAGGGCGTTTCGGTGACCCGCTTCACCGCCGCCGACGTGATCCGCCATCCGATGGTCGCCCGCATCGTCCGCGCCTACGACGCCGACGCCGCCAAGCGCACGGGCCAGTAGATCTTGGGCATCGATATCGAGATCGAGGACGAGGCCTGGGTGGAGGCGCTGCCCGCCGCCGAACACCTGGCGCTGCAGGCGGCCGAGGCGGCGACCGCCGAGGGCGGCCTGACGGTCCTGCTGACCGACGACGCCACGGTCGCCGACCTGAACGAGCGCTTCCGCGGCAAGTCCGGGCCGACCAATGTGCTGAGCTTCCCGGCCCCGGCCAATCCAGAGGGTCATCTTGGCGACATCGCCCTGGCCTACGGTGTCTGCGCCCGGGAGGCGGCGCAGCAGGGCAAGACCCTGGCCCATCACCTGCAACACCTGGTGGCGCACGGCGTGCTGCATCTTGTAGGGTATGATCACCAGACGGAGACCGAAGCCGAGGAGATGGAAGCGCTGGAACGGCTGATCCTGGCCGGCCTCGGCGTTGCCGATCCCTACGCCTGAGACAGATGGCCCATTCCGACGACGCCAGTTCGCCCGAAACCCCTCGCCCGCGGCGGGGATTCTGGAGTCTCTTCGGCCGCGTTCGCCACGGCCTGGCCGGCGAGCCGGTGGCCGAGATCGAGCCGACGACCCAGGCCGGCGAGACCCTCGCCGCCCAGGCGCGCGCCTTCCAGACCCTGACCGTCGACGACGTGATGACGCCCCGCGCCGACATCGTGGCGGTGGAGTTCAACACACCGTTCGAGGCTCTCGTCGCCCAGTTCAGCGAGACCGAGCACAGCCGGCTGCCGGTCTATCGCGGCACGCTCGATGACCCGATCGGCTTCGTGCACATCAAGGACGTGTTCAAGCTGCTGGCCAGCAAGGGTCGCCGCCCGGCCGGGGTGCTCAAGCGCCTGCGCCGCCCGGCGCCGGGGGTCCCGGGCTCGATGCGCGCGGCGACATTGCTGGCCCAGATGCAGAAGACCCGCGTCCACCTCGCCCTGGTGATCGACGAATACGGCGGCACCGAGGGCCTGGTGACGCTCGAGGACCTGATCGAGGCGGTGGTCGGCGACATCGCCGACGAGCACGACGATGCGGCCGTCACCGGCCTGCGGGTGATGCCGGACGGCGTCATCGAGGCCAGCGCCCGCGCCCTGCTCGAGGACCTCGAGGCGGTGCTCGGCGAGGATCAGCTGGGCGATGGCGATCACGAGGAGGACATCGACACGGTCGGCGGTCTGGTCACGGCCATCGCCGGGCGGGTGCCCCGGCGGGGCGACGTCGTTCCCCTGTCGGACCGTTACGATATCGAGGTGATCGCCGCCGACCCGCGCCGGGTGAAGCGCGTGCGGTTCCGGCCGCGCCCGTTGCCGACGACGGCCGAGGAGACCTCGGCGGCGTGACGCTGGACCTGGCCAGGGTTCCGCGCTGGGCGCTGGCGCTGGCCGCGGGCCTGGCCACCGGCCTGGCCCACCCTCCGTTCGGGCTTCTGCCCGGTCTGCTCGGCTATCCCCTGCTGTTCTGGCTGGTCGACACGGCGGACGGGG
>DAORNX010000047.1:0-7869 GCA_035441225.1 Caulobacter sp. | reverse complement strand
GGCCTGCCTGGCCTATCGCTGGACGGGCGCGAAGGGCGTGGCCCGGGTGCTGGTGTTCGTCGGAGCCCTGGCGGCCTGCGAATGGCTGCGCGGCCATGTGCTGACCGGTTTTCCCTGGAACCTGCCGGGCGAGACCTGGAAGGCCGGATCGGCGATGTCGCAGACGGCGGCGCTGGTCGGCGCCTATGGCCTGACCTGGGTGACCCTGGCCCTGGTCGTCCCGGTCGCGGTCTGGCGCGAGGGGCGGGCGGGCCGGATCGCCGTCGGCCTGGCCGCCGCCGCCCTTGCGGGCCTGTGGCTGTTCGGCGCTGTTCGCTCGATGGATCGGCCGGCGCCGTCCGGCCAGCGCGCCCTGACCGTCCGGATGGTCCAGGCCGACATCAAGCAGTCGGCCAAGTACGATCCCGCCGAGTTCCAGCGGATCGTCGACCGGTACGTCGCCCTGACCTCGCGGCCCTACCCGGACGGGCGGGTGGCGGACATCGTCATCTGGCCCGAAGGGGCGATCCCGGACGCGATCGACAACTATCTCGCCCCCGGAACCTGGACCCGGGCCGCCATCGAGGGCGCCCTCAGGCCCGGGCAGATGCTGCTCGTCGGGGCCTACCGCGTCGAAGGGACGCAGGGGCGGTATCGCTACTACAACAGCCTGGTCGCCGCGCGCCGCACGGCCGGGGGATTCGAGCCCGCGGGGGTCTACGACAAGTACCGGCTGGTGCCGTTCGGCGAGTTTCTGCCGCTCGACGCGTGGATGGAAAAGCTGGGCGTGAAGACCCTGGTCCACGTCGGCGACGGCTTCACGCCGGGTCCGCCGCCGCGCCCCATGACCATCCCCGGCCTGCCCGCCTTCCAGCCCCTGATCTGCTACGAAGGACTCTACCCTGGCTATACCCGCACTGGCGCTAGGGCTTCTGGCGCAAGGCCTGACTTCATCGTCAACGTCTCCAACGACGCCTGGTTCGGGGTCACCAGCGGGCCGCTCCAGCACCTCAACCTTTCAAGCTATCGGGCCATCGAGGAGGGGATTCCGATCCTCCGCGCGACCCCCACGGGCGTATCCGCCATGATTGACGCCAGAGGCGCCGCGACGGGCCATGTCTTGCGCCTGGGGGAGAGCGACGTTATCGACGGGCATATACCTTGGCAGCGGTTCGAAACCGTCTACAGGCGCTTTGGAGACCTTCCATTTCTGCTGATGCTGCTCATTTCGGGCCTGGTGTATCTACCCAAACGGGTAGTCTGGAGCTTGAAATCGCAGCGGAATAGGAATTAGGGGGACAGTGAAGTGAAATCCGCATTTCCACAGATCAGGCCCTCATGACGACGACAACCGAAACAGACCGCTCCCCCAATCCCGTGGACCTGCACGTCGGCGGTCGCATCCGCATGCGGCGCAAACTGCTCGGCGTCTCACAGGAACGGCTGGCCGACGATCTGGGGCTGACCTTTCAGCAGGTCCAGAAGTACGAGCGCGGCGCCAACCGCGTCAGCGCCAGCAAGCTCTATGAAATCGCCAAGTCGCTGCAGACCTCCATCGCCTATTTCTTCGAAGGCCTGGTCGACCCGTCGACGGCTCGCGCCGAAGGGGTGGCCGAAAGCGGGGCCGAACCGTTCATCCATGATTTCCTGATGACCCCCGAAGGCCTGGAACTCGCGGCGCTGTTTCCGAAGATCCGCCGGGGCCGCGTGCGCCGCCGCATCCTCGACCTGGTCCGTTCGATGGCCGAGGATGATGAAAACGAGCCGGTCGAGGCCTGACGGCCTCGCGCCGCTTGCGGATATAAGGATATCTTTATAGGTTCTGCGAAGCCGCTCGTTCCGGGCGGCTTCGTCGTGTTCGGAGCCAAGCCGTGAGTCGATCCTCCTACCTCTTCACCAGTGAAAGCGTTTCCGAGGGGCACCCCGACAAGGTCGCCGACCGGATCAGTGACACCGTCGTCGATGCCTTCCTCACGGCCGACCCGGAGGCGCGGGTCGCCTGCGAAACCCTGGTAACGACCAACCGGATCGTGCTGGCGGGCGAGGTGCGCGCCGGCAAGCCGAATGGCGACAAGGCGGCCAACAAGGCGTTCACCAAGGACATCATCAAGTCGCTTGAGCCCAAGGTGCGGGCGGCGATCAAGGATATCGGCTACGAGCAGAAGGGCTTCCACTGGGAGAAGGCGAAATACGCCTGCTACCTGCACGGCCAGTCGGCCCACATCGCCCAGGGCGTGGACGCCAGCGACAAGAAGGACGAGGGCGCCGGCGACCAGGGCATCATGTTCGGCTACGCCTCGACCGAGACGCCGGAATTCATGCCGGCCACCCTGCAGTACAGCCACAACATCCTGCGCCGCCTGGCCGAGCTGCGCCATTCGGGCGAGCTGCACGAGCTCGAGCCGGACGCCAAGAGCCAGGTCACGCTGGAGTATGACGCCAATGGCCGGCCGACGCGGGTGGTCTCGATCGTCGTCTCGCACCAGCACAAGAAGAAGATCGACGGCAAGGCCCCGACCAGCCGGCGCGTGCTGGACCTGATCCGTCCGCACGTCCTGTCCGTCTTCCCCGACGGCCTGGTGAACAAGAAGACCCAGTGGCTGATCAATCCGACCGGCCGCTTCGAGATCGGCGGCCCCGACGGCGACGCCGGCGTCACCGGCCGCAAGATCATCGTCGACACCTATGGCGGCGCGGCCCCGCACGGCGGCGGCGCCTTCAGCGGCAAGGACCCGACCAAGGTCGACCGCTCGGCGGCCTACGCCTGCCGCTACCTGGCCAAGAACGTGGTCGCCGCCGGCCTCGCCGACCGCTGCACGATCCAGATCGCCTACGCCATCGGCGTGGCGCGGCCGGTGTCGTTCCATGTCGATATGCACGGCACGGGCAAGGTCGATCCGGCGCTGCTGGAAAAGGTCCTGCCGGACCTGATCAACGGCGCGACCCCGCGGGCGATCCGCGAGCACCTGGGGCTGAACAAGCCGATCTACGCCCGCACCGCCGCCTACGGCCACTTCGGCCGCACGCCGGACAACGAAGGTGGCTTCAGCTGGGAGAAGACCGACCTGGTTCCGGAGCTCAAGAAGCTGGCCTGAAGCCGACGGGGACATGCACGTCAGTGCGTGTCCCCTTCCCACGCCTCCCACGGATCCGGATGAAGGGACACGCACTGAAGTGCATGTCCCTTTTCTGTTATTGAGCCCCCATGCCCGTCACCCCGCAACAGCCCCACGGCGCCCTGCGCAGCTATGGCCGCATCAAGGCCCGGCCGATCAAGGCCCGGCAGGCCGAGGTGCTGGCCACGGTCGGGCCGACGATCGAGATTCCCCAGGGGCCGTTCGACCCCCGGGCGTTGCGGCCGGACGCCCGCGAGATATGGCTGGAGATCGGCTTCGGCGGCGGCGAGCACATGGCCGGACAGGCCGAGCGCTCGCCCGATGTCCTGATCATCGGTGTCGAGCCGTTCCTCAACGGCGTGGCCAGCGCCGTGCGCCATGTCGACGATCGAGGCCTGACCAATGTCCGCATCCACCAGGGCGACGCGCGCGAGGTCGCGGCCCGGCTGCCGGACGCCTGTCTCGACCGGGTGTTCATCCTGTTTCCCGACCCCTGGCCCAAGTCGCGGCATCACAAGCGGCGGATCATCCAGCCCGAATTCATCGTCGAACTGGCGCGATTGCTGAAGCCGGGCGGGGGCCTGCGGTTCGCCACCGACTGGGCCGACTATGCCGACTGGACGCGCCAGCGCGTCCCGGCGAGCGGCCTGTTCGTGCCGGTCGAGGCCGACACCGCCCTTCCACCCGCCGACCACCTGACCACCCGCTACGAGGAAAAGCGGCTCGGCGACTGCGCGCCGGTGTTCTTGGATTTCGTGCGGGTCTGAGGATCGGTCAGGGAAGGCCGAACAAGTCTTTCAACCCTGAACAGGCCGCGTACTCTGGATTTCCGCCCCGGGAACCCCGATGTGAGCGCCTCACGCTGTTCACCCAGAATCCGGAACACCCGACCATGAGCTTCTCCGTCCACCAGGCCTCCGCGCCCGTCTTCACCCGCGCCCTGGCCAATCTCTCGGCCATGATCGACAAGGCGCTGGCCGCCGGCGTCGACGAGGCGACCCTGCTCGAGGCCCGCCTCGCGCCGGACATGCATCCCTTCCCGCGGCAGATCCAGATGGCCTCCGACAGCGCCAAGGGCGCCGTGGCCCGGCTCGCCGGGATCGAACCGCCGTCGATGCCCGACACCGAGACCACCATCGCCCAGCTGAAGGACCGGATCGCCGCGACCATCGCCTATGTGAACGGCGTCGACGCCTCGGCGCTCGACGGCGCGGAGGACCGCGAGATCGTGCTGAAGTTCCCGCAGGGCGAGATGAAGTTCGCCGGCTGCGACTTCCTGACCGGCTTCGCCCTGCCGAACTTCTTCTTCCATATCACCATCGCCTACGCCCTGATGCGGGCCAACGGCGCGCCGATCGGCAAGATGGATTTCCTGGCCGGGGCCCGCTGAGAATCCGGGGCTGACAAGGGCGATGAAGGGGCCTATAAGGGCCTCACATCGTTTGAACGCGCTGGATGGCGCATTCGAGCGGCGGCCGAGAGGTCGCCGCTTTTTGTTTGGGTTTGGCACCGATGCGCGCACGGACGGCGGAAGACGCCCGACTGCTCGAGTTGCTCGATCCGGTCGCCGAGGCGGCCGGGTTCGAAATCGTCCGCCTGCGCCTGATGGCCGGCAAGGAACGCCGCCGCCTGCAGGTGATGGCCGAAACCCCCGACGGCGACATGACCGTCGAGGGCTGCACCGTGCTGTCGCGGGCCTTTTCCGAGGTGCTCGACGCGGCCGACCCGATCAGCGGTGAATATACGCTGGAGGTCTCGAGCCCCGGCATCGACCGGCCCCTGACCCGGCTGAAGGACTTCGACACCTGGGAAGGTTTCGAGGCCCGCATCGAGCTCGACCGCCTGGCCGACAACCGCAAGCGCTTCAAGGGCGAGCTGGCGGGGACCGAGGACGGCCAGGTCGGACTCAACCTCGAGGGCGAGGGCGAGACCACCCTCTACATCCCGTTCGACTGGATCCTCGAGGCCAAGCTGGTGCTCGACGACAAGCTGATGAAGCACGGCGCCGAGGAACGCGCCGCCCGTCTGCAAACCGACTCCGACATCGACCAAGAGACCTAACCCCAGGGAATCCCCACCATGGCCACCGGCATTTCCGCCAACCGGCTCGAGCTCCTGCAGATCGCTGACGCGGTCGCCCGCGAAAAGGGCATCGAGAAGGAGATCGTCATCGCCTCCATCGAGGAGGCGATCCAGAAGGCGGCCCGCAGCCGCTACGGCGCCGAGCACGACATCCGGGTCAACATCGACCCCAAGACCGGCGAGACCTCGATCAAGCGCTACCTCACCGTGGTGCCGGACGACGCCGAGATCGACGAGGAGACGCTCGGCGTCATCCGTCTCGGCGACGCCCTGGCGATCGACCGCGACGCCTTCGTCGGCCAGGTCACCGAGGAGGAGCTGCCGCCGTTCGAGTTTGGCCGGGTGCAGACCCAGATGGCCCGCCAGGTGGTCACCGGCAAGGTCCGCGAGGCCGAGCGCGAGCGCCAGTTCGAGGAGTTCAAGGACCGCGTCGGCGAGATCGTCAACGGCAGCGTCAAGCGCGTCGAGTACGGCAACGTCATCGTCGATCTGGGCCGCGGCGAGGGCATCATGCGCCGCGACCAGTCGATCCCGCGCGAGAACTTCAACATCGGCGATCGCATCCGCTGCTACATCTACGACGTCCGTCGCGAGACCAAGGGTCCGCAGATCATGCTCAGCCGCGCCCACGGCGGCTTCATGGCCAAGCTGTTCGCCCAGGAAGTGCCGGAGGTGTACGACGGCGTGATCGAGATCCGCGCCGTGGCCCGCGACCCGGGCAGCCGCGCCAAGATGGCCGTCGTCTCCAACGACTCGAGCATCGACCCGGTCGGCGCCTGCGTCGGCATGCGCGGCTCGCGCGTGCAGGCGGTGGTCGCCGAACTGCAGGGCGAGAAGATCGACATCATCCAGTGGAACCCGGACGAGGCGACCTTCATCGTCAACGCCCTGGCCCCGGCCGAGGTGTCCAAGGTCGTCATGGACGAGGAGGACGAGCGCGTCGAGGTGGTGGTGCCCGACGAGCAGCTGTCGCTGGCCATCGGCCGCCGCGGCCAGAACGTCCGACTCGCGTCCCAGCTGACCGGCTGGCAGATCGACATCATGACGGAGTCGCAGGAGAGCGAGCGGCGCCAGAAGCAGTTCGCCGAGACCACCGCCCTGTTCCAGGAAGCCCTGGACGTGGACGAAGTCATCGCCCAGCTGCTGGCCACCGAGGGCTTCATCTCGGTCGAGGACGTGGCCTATGTCGAGCCGCACGAGATCGCGGCCATCGAGGGCTTCGACGAGGACACCGCCGACGAGCTGCAGGCCCGCGCGCGCGACTTCCTCGACAAGGAAGCCGCCGCCCAGGACGCCCGCCGCCTCGAACTGGGCGTCGAGGACGCCGTGCTCGAGATCGACGGCGTGACCCTGCCCATGGCCGTGGCGCTCGG
The DNA here is from genome assembly GCA_035441225.1 of Caulobacter sp. GTDB lineage: Bacteria > Pseudomonadota > Alphaproteobacteria > Caulobacterales > Caulobacteraceae > Caulobacter. The sequence goes on along the minus strand of DAORNX010000047.1, from coordinate 1,319 downwards.
CGAGGGCGATGTGAAGTCCGTCGAGGACCTGGCCGGCCTGGTGCCCGATGACCTGCGCGGCTGGTTCGAGAACCGCGACGGCGAGCGGGTCCGCGAACCGGGCATCCTCGAAGCCTTCGCCCTGAGTCCCGAGGACGCCGAGGCGCTGATCATGCGCGCCCGCGTCGCCATGGGCTGGATCGAGGCGCCGCCCGAGCCCGAGTACGAGCCGGAGTACGAGTCCGAGGGCCTCGACAACCCCGAGGACTTCGACCTGGCCGCCGCCGAAGGCGAGGCGCGGGACGCGTGAGGGCAGGGAGTAGGGCTTGGGGAGGTAGGGCGTAGCCGAGCTGCGCCCGCCTTCGCCAGGGCCGCTACTCCCTACCTCCCTACGCCCTACTCCCTATGCAGACTCCCGCCACCCACGCCCAGGCCTCCCGCGAGCGCCGCGACATCGTCTCCGGCGAGGTCATGGCCGAGGAGCGGTTGATCCGGTTCGTCGCCGGACCGGACGGGGTGGTCACGCCCGACCTGGCGCGCAAGCTGCCGGGCCGCGGCCTGTGGGTGGCGGCCGACCGGACCAGCCTCGAGACGGCGGTGAAGAAGGGCCTGTTCTCCCGGGCCGCCAGGACGAGGCTGACCGCGCCGGCGGCTCTCCCCGACCTGGTCGAGGCCCTGCTGCTCAGGCGACTTCTCGACGGCCTGGGCCTTGCGCGACGCTCCGGAGACCTTACCTCGGGGTTCGAGAAGGTCATGTCGTCCATCCGCGGCGGCAAGGCGGCCTGGCTGATCGAGGCGTCGGACGGCGCGGCGGACGGCCGTCGCAAGCTGCTCGGCGCGATCCATTCAAGTCCTTCACCGCCCCGTCTGTTCGGCCTTTTTTCCTCTGAGGAATTGGGTTTGGCCTTGGGGGGCGAGAATGTGATACACACCGCCTTCCTTGCGGGGCGAGCCTCCGGACGCTGGACATCGGACGCCCAGCGGCTATCAGGCTTCCGCCCGCTTCTCCCCGAGAGTTGGCGCGAGGAGCCGTAGTGGACCGGGCGGCGACGCCACGGTCCCTTCGCGGTTTGAACTGAACGAATTGAAGCCGGATCCGCCGGCTGTGAGTTAAGCGAGACGCATGAGCGACGAGAACGACAACGGCCGGCCCGCCCGCCCCTCCCTCACCCTGAAGCCCCGTACGGGCTCGGTGAACGCGGGCGTGGTCAAGCAGACCTTCAGTCACGGCCGGTCGAAGACGGTGGTGGTCGAGACCAAGCGCGTGCGCACGCATGCGCCCGGCGGCGGCGCCAACCTCGCCGGTCCCTCGGCCGCTGAAAAGCGCTCGACCTACGAGC
>DAORNX010000046.1:0-10248 GCA_035441225.1 Caulobacter sp. | reverse complement strand
GCACGCCGGGACGGCGATCGCTGCCGACGCGAGCCTGGACGACGGGCTGCTGATCGCCTGCGGGACCGGCGCGGTGCGGCTGCTGCGGGCCCAGCGCGAGGGCAAGGCGGCCCAGGACGCCGCCGACTTCCTGCGCGGCTTCCCGGTCCCCGCCGGGACGGCGCTGGCCTGATGCCCCGCTATCGCCTGACAGTCGAATATGACGGCCGGCCCTATCGCGGCTTCCAGGCCCAGGGTGGCCTGCCGAGCGTGCAGGCGGCCATCGAGACGGCCGTGCTGGGCTTCACGGGCGAGACCCTGCGCATCCACGCGGCCGGTCGAACCGACACGGGCGTCCACGCCACGGGACAGGTGATCCACCTGGACCTCGCGAAGGACTGGCCGGCGGATGTCGTGCGCGACGCGCTCAACGCCCATCTGGTGAAGGAGGCTGTCGTTGTGCTCGACGCCGTCGTCGTCGACAGCGACTGGCACGCCCGCTTCTCGGCCACCGGGCGGCGCTATCTCTACCGCATCCTCAATCGCAAGGCGCCGCCGGCGCTCGACCGCGGCCGGGTCTGGCACGTGCGCAAGCCGCTGGACGCGGCGGCCATGCATGAGGCTGCCCGGGTCCTGATCGGCCATCACGACTTCACCACTTTCCGCGACATGCAGTGCCAGGCGAAGTCGCCGATGAAGACGCTCGATGCGGCGCGCGTGGCCCGCGAAGGCGAGGCGGTGCTGCTGACTTTCGCGGCCCGTTCGTTCCTGCACCGTCAGGTTCGGTCGATGACCGGGTCACTGGTCGAGGTCGGCCTCGGGCGCTGGACAGCGGCGGATCTGGCGGCGGCGCTCGAGGCGCGGGACCGCACGGCCTGCGGCCAGGTGGCGCCGCCGGACGGCCTTTACCTGACCGACGTCGACTACGCCGCGAACGTTTCGAAGTAGCGCTCGATGATCCGCTCGTAGGTCGCCTGCAGGTCGCGGATCTGACTGACGGGCACGCGCTCGTCGACCGCGTGCATGGTCGCGCCGACCAGGCCGAACTCGAGCACGGGGCAAAGGTCGCGGATGAACCGGGCGTCGGACGTGCCGCCCGTCGTCGACAGCTCCGTGGTCTCGCCCGTGACCTCGGCGATCGCGGCCGCGACCACATCGGTGAACGGGCCGGGCCGGGTCAGGAAGGCCTCGCCACTGATCACCGAGGTGACGGTGACCTTGCCGGGGAACCCTTCGCCGGCGGACCGCGCCGTCTCGGCGATCCAGGCCTCCAGCTCCGCGCCGGTGTGGGCCGGGTTGAAGCGGATGTTCAGCCGGGCCTTCGCCTCGGCCGGGATGACATTCGAGGCGGTGTTGCCGACGTCGATGGTGGTGATCTCGAGGTTCGACGGCTGGAACCCTTCGTAGCCGTCATCCAGCACCCGGGCCTTCAGCTGCGACAGCAGGTTGACCATCACCGTGACCGGATTGGCCGAGCGGTGGGGATAGGCGACATGCCCCTGGATGCCCTCGACCGTGATCCAGCTGTTGATGCTGCCCCGGCGGCCGATCTTGATCATGTCGCCCAGCCGGGCCGAGCTGGACGGTTCGCCGACGATGCAGTGGTCGATCGCCTCCCCCTCGGCGGCCAGCGCCTCGACCACCTTGCGCGTGCCGTCGAAGGCCATGCCTTCCTCGTCGCCGGTGATCAGGAAGCTGAGCGAGCCCTTCGGCTCGCCGCGGGCCAGCACGGCGGCCACCGCGGCGATAAAGGCGGCGATGCCGCCCTTCATGTCGACGGCGCCGCGCCCGACCAGCAGCCCGTCAGCCAGGGCGGCCTCGAACGGGGGGCTGGTCCAGGCGGCGGCGTCGCCGACCGGCACCACATCGGTGTGGCCGGCGAAGCAGAGGTTCGGGCGAGCGGTCCCGCGCCGGGCGTAGAGGTTCTCGATCTCGCCGATCTTCATCCGCCGACAGGCGAAGCCCAGGCCCTCGAGGGCCTGGTGAACGATGTCCATCGCGCCGAGGTCGGCGGGTGTCACCGACGGACGGCGGATCAGGTCGCGGGCGAGGTCGAGGGCGTCGATCTGGGTCATCGGACTCCGTTTAGGGCCGGGCGGCGTTCGCGCAAGGCCCCAGAGCGGTTCCGGCCCTCCGCCAGCGCGGGATAGCCCATTCCGGGCCACCCGGAACGGGCCGCCCCTTCATTCACATCGGGCCTCCGCCCCGGCCAGATCGGCCGGTCAGCTTCAGGAGGACGCCATGCTGCGTTTTGAACCTCACCTGCCGCCTCCGGGCGTGTTCGACCTTTTCGGCCGCTCCCCGGGCCGGCGCGTCCGCAATCCGTTCGTCGCCGGATCCGGCGCACGGCCGCGGGAGGTCCATCCCGAGCGCTACTACCTGCATGTGCGGTCGGTCTCGGCCGACGGCTTCGCCCATCTGTTCCAGTTCGGCCTGGTGGACGATCGCGGCGACGTGGCGGTCAATGTCTTCGTGCGCGGCCGCAGTCCGGTCATTGGCCAGGAGGCCGGCGAGGATGAGGGCGACCCTCCTCCCGTGCCAGCCATCTGGTGGGACCAGCTCGAGGAGGCGATGGAGCCGTGTCGCGGCGCCTGGATCATCGCCTTCGGCCGCACCCTTCACGGCTCGTTCCTGCCGGCCGGCGTGCGCGACGACGTGACCGGCCTCGACTGCGGCCGCGCGCGGTTCATGAAGTTCGCGCGGCGGCGGGGTCTGGCCGTGGCGCCGGGCCAGATCGTTGACCTGAACGACGCCCGTCGCCTGGTCGGCCTGCCTCCGATCCGGACCGCCGACGCGGCCGGGCGGGCGCAGGGCCTGCGCGAGCTTTGGCGCTGGATGGATCTGACGGAGCGGTCCTAGCCGGGCCGTACGCCGTCCCAGAACAGCGGGCTCAACGCATAGAAGAAGCCGTCGATGTCGCTGGCGGGGCCCGGATAGTAGAGTCCGTCCGGCTCCCGAACGACCAGGCTGCGGTCGACCATCAGGGCCAGCTTTCGCCGCACGCTCTCGCGCGGGATCCGGGTGATGTCCGCCAGGCTCAGGACGTTCAGCCCCCGCCGCCGCCGGATCACGGTGACCGCGCCGCGTGCCCGCGCCTCCACCACGGCGTTGGCCGAGGCCAGGTCGGTCAACATGAACACCAGGTGGATCAGGAACTGGTCGAGATCGCCGTCGTAGCGACCGCGCAGGCGGACCAGCACGGCGGAAAACGAGCCGCCCCATTTGTAGAAGAAGCGCGAGGCGTCCTGTCCCAGGTAGTCGGTCACCCAACGGTCGGTCGGAGTCGGCGGCGCGGTCCGGGTCTCGACTGGCGGCGGGACTGTCTTCGCCGCAACACCGATGAACCCGTTAAGATTAATTCTGGTCGGCTCCGCGTAGTCGTTCGATGAAATCGTGTAATCGATTGTTTTGGCGAATTTCGTATTAATCATAGATCGCCTCAAGATCGACCCGCCACTTCCCAGCCGCCCGGACCCGGCAGAGACATCAAGCCGCAGCCGCATTCAACGCTGGAACGCGCCTGGGTGGTCCTTTTCTGTGGACGGCGGTGGATGAAGAGGGGGATGCGTCAGGTCGCCGGCCGGAGCCGTCGCGACGGCTGACGCGTCGGCGCCGGGCCGAACCGGTTGGGACCCCTCGATCCGGACAGTAGGCCGATCTCCACCAGCGACCAGAGTTCGAAGGCCAGGCCCGCGATCAGCGCCGCCAGGGCCGGCGGGCCGGCATCCCCCGCTTGCTCTGTCAGCCAGCTGGCCGCGGCGAAACAGGCCGCCGGCGCGGCCCAGAAGACCAGCAGCCACCAGGCGCTCCTGTCGCGATCATGCAGTCGCCGCACGGACGTCGCCAGGGTCACCGCCAGCACCGGCAGGATCAGCAGCAGGGGAATCGCGGCGATGTCGCCCGCGCCCATGGCCACGAAGATGGTCAGCACCCAGAGCGCCGCGATCAGCGCTGACGTGGCGAGCTGAACGCGCCACCAGGTCAGGCGGGATGTGCGGCCCCGGAAGGAGAACAGTTCACCGAAACCCTGCATGACGAGGACCTCCCCGCCCGCGACCCTAGGTCGAACGCCGGAGCCCGGCTAGTCCCGCAGCAGGTCGTTGATCGAGGTCTTCGAGCGGGTCTGGGCGTCGACCGTCTTGACGATCACCGCGCAGGACAGGCTCGGGCCGCCATGGGGATCGGGCAGGCTGCCGGGCACCACCACGCTGTAGGGCGGGACGTAGCCGCGGTGCACCTCGCCGGTCTTGCGGTCGACGATCTTGGTTGTCGCGGTCAGGAACACGCCCATCGACAGCACGCTGCCCTGGCCGACGATGACGCCCTCGACGACCTCCGAGCGGGCGCCGATGAAGCAGTCGTCCTCGATGATCGTCGGGTTGGCCTGCAATGGCTCCAGCACCCCGCCGATGCCGACGCCGCCGGAGAGGTGCACCCGCTTGCCGATCTGGGCGCAGCTGCCGACCGTGACCCAGGTGTCGACCATGGTCCCCTCGTCGACATAGCCGCCGATGTTCACGAACGAGGGCATGAGGATGACGTTCTTCGCGACATAGGCGCCGTGGCGGACGATGGCGCCGGGCACCGCGCGGAAGCCGGCGGCCTCGAACTGCGGCGCCTCCCAGCCGTCGAACTTGTTGGCCACCTTGTCCCACCAGGGTCCGACCGCCCCGCCCAGGGTTCCGGCGCGCATGACGGTATTGGGGTTGAGGCGGAAGGACAGCAGCACGGCCTTCTTGGCCCACTGCCGGACAACCCAGTCGCCATCGATCTTCTCGGCCACGCGGACGCGACCGGAATCGAGCAGCGAGAGGGTCTCCTCGATCGCCGTGCGCACCGGCCCGCGGCTGTCCGGCGAGACGCCGTCGCGGGCCTCCCAGGCGGCCTCGATCTCGGTTTCCAGGTCGGCGAGCGTCACGGCGGTCATATGTCAGGTCCCCTTCACCCGCGCCCCGTTGAGGAAGGCGGCGAGGTCGTTGGTGCGATGGTTGATGAAGGCGGCCGTCGAGGCGGCGGCGTGCGGCCCGACCAGCACCGTGGTCATGCCCAGCTCCGCCGCCGGGGCGAGGTTCTTCTCGCTGTCCTCGAAGAAGGCCGCGCCGACGGGGCTGACGCCATGCAGGGCGCTCATCTTCTCGAAGGTCGCCCGGGCCGGCTTGGGAATGTAGTCGGCGGCGGCGATGTGGAAGATGTCCTCGAACAGGTGGGCCATCTCCATTCGCTCGAGCACCCGGATGGCGTGGGCCGCCGAGCCGTTGGTGAACACCAGCCGCCGACCCGGCAGCCGCTGCAGCCCGGCGATCAGGGCCGGGTCGGGCGACAGGGCGTCGAGCGAGATGTCATGCACATGGGTGAGGAAGTCTTCCGGATCGACGCCGTGGTCGTTGGCCATCAACCCGGCCAGGGTCGTGCCGTGTTCCTCGTAGTAGCGCTTCTGGATCGCCCGGGCCTGGTCGCGCGGCAGGCCGGTGATGCGCTCCATGAAGTCGGTCATCCGGCCGGCGACGAGCGTCATGACCTCGCTCTCGACCGGGTAGAGGGTGTTGTCGAGATCGAACAGCCAGGTGTCGATGTGGGTGAGGTCGGTCACGCCTTCACCAGGGTTCCGGCGCCGTGTTCGGTGAACAGCTCGACCAGCATGGCGTGCGGCCGCCGGCCGTCGAGGATGACCACCGCCTCGACCCCGGCGTCGACCGCGGCGATGGCCGTCTCGAGCTTGGGAATCATGCCGCCGGTGGCGACACCGGTGCGGATCAGGTCGAACGCCTCGGCCACGGTCATCTGGCGGATCAGGTCGCCGTTGGCGTCCTTGACCCCCGGCACGTCGGTCAGCAGCAGCATGCGCTTGGCCTTCAGCGCCCCGGCCAGGGCGCCGGCGACCGTGTCGGCGTTGACGTTGAAGGTCTGGCCCGAGTCCGACACGCCGATCGGGGCGATGACCGGGATGTAGTCCTTCTCCGAGTCGATCAGCACCTTGATCAGGGCCGGGTCGATCTTCTGCGGTTCGCCGACGAAGCCCAGATCGACGACCTGCTCGATGTTGCTGTCGGGGTCCTTCTTCGTCCGCCGCGCCTTGGTCACGGTGATCAGCCGCGCGTCCTTGCCCGACAGGCCCACGCCGCGCACGTCCGCCTCGCGGCCGGCCAGGGTGATCCAGTTGGCGATCTCCTTGTTGATCGCGCCGGAGAGGACCATCTCGGCCACCTCCATGGTCGCCTCGTCCGTCACCCGCAGGCCGTCGACGAAGGTCGACTTGACGCCGGCACGGTCGAGCATGGCCGAGATCTGCGGCCCGCCGCCGTGGACCACCACCGGATGCACGCCCATCAGCTTGAGCAACACGGCGTCGGCCGCGAACAGCCGGGCCACGTCGTCCTGACCCATGGCGTGGCCGCCGTATTTGATCACCACCGTCTCGCGGTCATAGATCTGGATGTAGGGCAGGGCTTCGGCGAGGGTCTTCGCGGTCGCCCAGCCGGCTTCCTCGGTCTTGTCGGTCAAGGCGCTGAGCTCCCGGAAATTCGCCGCCGTGCGATAGCGGATGGGGGCCGGTGTGTCACCGCTCTTCAAGGCTGTGGAAGATGCGGAGGACGAACACTTCCCCCGGCGCGGTCCGGTACTGGATGACGTAGCCGGCGTGGCCGAAACGCACGATCATTTCGCGCAGGTCGCCATCCGGCGAGAAATGACCACGCTCGGACATCTGGTCGAGCGACCTCAACCAGTTGCTGATTGCCGCGATGGCGGCCTTCCATGCTCGGGGATTCTTCGGGCTCAGAAAGTCAGATAGGCGCGCGATATCACGTCGGGCCAGGGTCGAGATTTCGACGCGCCGCTTCAAGCCTTGGAGGCCTGCCGCTTTTCGATCTCCTCGGTCAACTCAGCAATGAACTCATCGACCGACATCGTAGCGGCGCCCGTTCTCTGGTGCTCGTCCCACCGCTCCCGGGCGATCGTCCAGCGATCGCGAACAAGAGGCTCGAACACAGCGCCAGCCTCCTCCAGGCCAGGCTGTTGCGCCGTATGCGGCGTGTCTTCATCAGGGGACTTTCGTGGGCCGGCCATGGGTCACTATACGCGGACCGACAGGCCACGAAAAGCTCTATCTAAACGGCGGCTCATCGAAGGCTCGCAACTTGCGCGAGTGCAGGTTGGGACCCTCGGCCCGCAGCAGGTCCACCGTGGCGATGCCGATCTGCAGGTGCTGGCTGATGGCCCGCTCGTAGAAGGCGTTGGCCTGGCCGGGCAGCTTGATCTCGCCGTGCAGCGGCTTGTCCGAAACGCACAGCAGCGTGCCGTAGGGCACCCGGAAACGGTAACCCTGGGCGGCGATGGTCGCGCTTTCCATGTCGATGGCCACGGCCCGGCTCTGGTTGAAGCGCAGGGCGCTGGAGGTGTAGCGCAGCTCCCAGTTCCGGTCGTCGGTGGTCACCACGGTGCCCGTGCGCAGGCGGCGCTTGAGACTTTCGCCGCTTTCGCCGCTGACCAGCTTCGCGGCGTCGTACAGGGCCCGCTGCATCTCGGCGATCGAGGGGATCGGAATGTCCGGCGGCATCACCTGGTCGAGCACATGGTCGTCGCGCAGATAGGCGTGGGCCAGCACATAGTCGCCGATGGTCTGGCTGCCGCGCAGGCCACCGCAGTGGCCGATCATGATCCAGGCCTGGGGCCGCAGCACGGCCAGGTGGTCGGTGATGGTCTTGGCGTTCGACGGCCCCACCCCGATGTTGACCAGGGTCACGCCCTGTCCGCCCTCGGCGATCAGGTGATAGGCCGGCATCTGGTGGCGCCGCCAGGGACCGTTGGCGATGGTCATCTCGGGATTGGGCGTGTCCGAGGTCACCACGATGTTCCCCGGCGCGGACAGGGCCGTGAACCGCGTGCCCGGCGTCTTCAGCTGCTCGCAGCCCCAGCGGACGAACTCGTCGACATAGCGATGGTAGTTGGTGAACAGGATGTACTGCTGCACGTCCTCGGCCGGCGCACCCGTATAGTGCTTGAGCCGGGCCAGGGAGAAGTCGGTGCGCAGGCCGTCGAACAGGGCCAGCGGGCGGGTCTCGCCGTCGACCATGTCCCAGGAACCGTCGGCCACCTCGTCGCCGATGTGGGCCAGCTCGGTGGTCGGAAACCAGCGGGCGATCTCACTGGCGCTGACATCGGCCAGGGCCAGGTCGCCGCCATCCAGCACGTAGGGAAACGGGATTTCCTGGGTCGAGCGACCAACGTCGAGGGTCACGCCGAAGTCCTGGATCATCAGGGCCAGTTGCTCGACCAGATATTCGCGGAACATCTGCGGTCGGGTGACCGTCGCCGCGTAGTGGCCGGGCATGCCGATGCGGGCGTAGGCGCGGCTGATCCGCGGATAGCCGTTCTCGCCGCCCCAGTGCAGCTGCAGCTCGGGATAGACGAAGGCGCCGTCGGCCCGCAGCGCGGGGTCGGGCCGTTCGCCGGTTGTCAGGAAGGTCTTGAGGGCGCCCCTCAGGGCGGAAACGGACCGGTCGTATTCTTCGATAAGCCGCTCGACGATGGCGGCCGCGTCTTTCTCATGTGTCATGGCCGCTTATAGCGGCATGGCGCGGAATTGGCGAGATGGCGGCGAGCAAGGTTCTCCGAACCGTCGCAAGTCACCTACTGGCGCGCGCGGAAAACCGATCCTAGGCTCGGGACCATGTGGAAGACGGTGCTGACATATGGCCTGGCGCTGGCCCTGGGCGCGGTGGCTCTGCAGTGGCTGGACTATCGCCTCCTGGCCCGCACCCATACCGGCGAGGTCTGGGTCGCCCTGGTCGCGGCCGGGTTTCTCGGCCTGGGCGTCTGGGTCGGCGCTCGCCTGTTCCGGCCGCGGGTGCTGACCGGCGGCTTCGAGACCAACACCCCGGCCCTGGCGGCCCTTGGCGTCACCCGCCGCGAGCACGAGGTCCTCGGCCTGCTGGCCGCCGGCCGGTCGAACAAGGAGATCGCCCGGCAGCTCAACCTCTCGCCCAATACGGTCAAGACGCACGTCGCCCGGCTCTATGGAAAGCTCGAGGCGGCGCGCCGGACGGACGCCATCCGGCGGGCTCGGGAGCTGCGGCTGATTCCGTAGTCGTTCGGGCGATTTTCGCGAAATCACCCTTTTGGGCGATTGTCGGGAGGCGTCGATGCCGCCTCCCTTGCGGCTGTCCAACAAACGGGGGGAACACCCATGCTCCGCACCATCCTGATCTTCGGCCTCGCCGCCGGCCTGGTCGTCGCCGTGCCGATGAATCTGATGATGATCTTCGGCAAGGAGGGCGACGGCAGCCATTCGCTGGTCACGGGCTACGCGCTCATGCTGCTGGCCTTCACCTTCACCTTCGTCGGCGTGAAACACCATCGCGACCGCGCGCTGGGCGGGGTGATCCGCTTTCTGCCGGCGCTGCTGGTCGGACTCGGCATCAGCGTCGTGGCCAGCGTGATCTACGTGATCGCCTGGGAGATCACCCTGCATGCGACCAACTTCGCCTTCATCGACGACTACAGCCGGGCGATGCTCGAGGGCGCCCGCGCAAAAGGCGCCTCCGCGGCTGAGCTCGCCAGGATGACCGCCGAGACCGAAACCTTCCGCACACAGTACGCCAGCCCGCTGTTCCGGTTGCCGATGACCTTCATCGAAATCTTCCCGGTGGGGGTGGTGGTCTCGCTGGTCACCGCGGGCCTTCTGCGCAACAGCCGCTTCCTGCCGATGAAGGTGGTTCGGTCCTGACCGGCCCTTGCGGCGCGTGAATCCGGGACCACATCTCCCGGCATGAACAACACGCTCCGCACCTTCATCCTGCTCGCCGCCCTGACGGCGATCTTCGTCACGGCGGGGTTCCTGATCGGCGGAACCGGCGGCATGCTGATCGCCCTGGTCCTGTCGGTGGGCATGAACCTGTTCAGCTACTGGAACGCCGACCGCATCGTGCTGTCGATGTACCGGGCGGTGGCGGTCGACGAGACCCATCCCGATCCGCTGGTCCGCAACTACGTCGCCGATGTATACGCCCTGGCCGACGGCGCCGGGCTGCCGCGCCCCCGCGCGCATGTCATCGAGTCCGACCAGCCGAACGCCTTCGCGACCGGCCGCGACCCACAGCACGCCGCCGTCGCCGCGACCTCCGGCCTGCTGCGGATGCTCGACCGGCGCGAGATCCGCGGCGTGATGGCCCACGAACTGGCCCATGTGAAGAACCGCGACACCCTGACCATGACGGTCACCGCGACGATCGCGGGAGCCATCTCGGGCCTGGCCAACATCGCCTTCTTCTT
>DAORNX010000045.1:9871-10483 GCA_035441225.1 Caulobacter sp. | reverse complement strand
ACTTCCTGCCCGACGTCTACGTCACCTGCGACGTCTGCAAGGGCAAGCGCTACAACCGCGAGACGCTGGAAATCCTGTTCAAGGGCAAGTCGATCGCCGACATTCTCGACATGACGGTCGATGAGGCGGCCGACTTCTTCAAGGTCGTGCCGCCGGTGCGCGACAAGATGGAGACGCTCAAGCGCGTGGGCCTGGGCTACATCCACGTCGGCCAGCAGGCGACCACCCTGTCCGGCGGCGAGGCCCAGCGGGTCAAACTGTCAAAGGAGCTGAGCCGCAAGGCGACCGGTCGGACCCTCTACATCCTCGACGAGCCGACCACCGGGCTGCATTTCGAGGACACCAAGAAGCTGCTCGAGGTGCTCCACGAACTGGTCGACCACGGCAACACCGTGGTGGTCATCGAGCATAATCTCGATGTGGTGAAGACCGCCGACTGGATCGTCGACTTCGGCCCCGAGGGCGGCGACGGCGGCGGCGAGATCGTCGGCGTCGGCACGCCCGAGAAGGTCGCCGGCATCGCCGGCAGCTGGACCGGGCGCTACCTCGCCGAGGTGCTCAAGCGACATCGCGACCGCGCCGGGGAAAAGCGCCGACGGGCCTGACCGATCG
>DAORNX010000045.1:0-9853 GCA_035441225.1 Caulobacter sp. | reverse complement strand
CGCGCGACCGACCAGGCTGCGGTAGATGTCCGGCGCGGGGCACATCATGATCAGCAGCAGGAACGGCGCGGGGATCGCCCCGATCAGCTCGTACAGCAGCAGGCCCGGGGTGAAGTAGGTCTGCAGCGAAGTCATGTCCGGCGACATGATCGGCCCGAGGGCGGAGAACCCTCCGCCGAACACCACCATCGCCAGCATCAGCAGCAGCAGGACGGCGGCGTTGGCGATGATCGCCAGGATGAAGGCCAGTAGATAGGCGCCCAGCATCGGCCAGAACCGGCCGCGCGTCAGGGCCCAGGAGCCGAACAGGTTGATCCGGCCCGTGTCGAAGGTCTGGGCGCTGGCCAATGACCAGCGCACGGCCACCACCACCAGCAGGGCCGCGAGGCCCAGGCCGCCGGCCAGGCCGACCACCACGCCGAGGGCCACGTGAACGGCCGAGGCGACCGCCGCCAGGACGATCACGGCGACCAGTCCGGCGACATAGAGCAGTGAATAGGCGAGGGTCAGCAGCAGGATGACGGCGACCTGGCGCAGCTCGTCCGCGCCGAGGGCGAGATAGGCCATCCGCCGGTCTCCGGGCCGCAACATCATGCGATTCACCGCCGCGGCGACGATCCCGTAATAGGCCACGGCGATGGCGAGGAAGATCACGTAGAAGGACGCCAGCGGCTTCGCCGCCGCCAGCATGGCCTGCGGATCGGGCTGCGATTCGCTGGCCAGCTGTTCGAGCTGCTCAAGCCCCGGACCGCCGAACACGACCATCGCCGCCGACATCAGCAGCGAGGCCAGGCCCAGCAGCGGAATCCACACCAGCAGGGTCCTGGCATGCTCGCGACCAGCTCGGAACCCGCTGAAAGCCGCTTCGGTGGCCGAAAACATGATGACGCCCGCTCCCTTGTCCAGCAGGCGCTCCGGCGCCCGCTTCCGCGGATCAGGGGAGCATTCCTCGACCATCGAGGCAAGCGAGGCGCCGGCGCCGCAGGGTTGGGCGAAATCGTCACACATCGTCCCGTTGCGCGCTCCGGACGATGACAGGCGAGGCGAGCTGTGCTCTTCTGTCAGCTTCTGGTTTGGTGACGAGATCCCAATCCGCGTTCCAATTTCCCCTGGGGGTCCCTGTGAAGGTTCTTCTGCTTACGCTTGCCGCCGCCGCGTCCGTCGCCACCGCCGTGATCGCCGCTGAGGACCCGACGCCGTCGGCCGTTCCGGCCGCCGTCCCCGCGCCGGTCGCCGCCCCGACGACCAAGAAGGATCCCAACGAGCGGATCTGCAAGACCTCGCCGGTGATCGGCACGCGGGTGCCGAGCCGCACCTGCATGACCCGCGCTGAGTGGGAAGAACGGGCCCGCACGGACCGTCAGGACCTTGAGGCCTCGCAGCGCGGCGGCCTGACGACCTGCAGCACCAACCCCTGCGGCGGCTGATCGCCTGACATGATCCTCTACGGCGAGAACAACCCGGCGCCGAACCCGCGCCGGGTGAGGATGTTCGTCGCCGAAAAGGGCATCGACCTCCCCGAGACACGGATCAATCTCCGTCGGCGTGAGCACAAGTCGGACGAACACCGGGCCCGGAACTCGCTGGGCCAGGTGCCGACCCTGGTGCTCGACGACGGCACGGCGATCTCCGAGAGCGTCTCGATCTGCCGCTATCTCGAGAGCCTGCACCCTTCGCCGGCCCTGTTCGGCGACACGGCGCTGGACCAGGCGCGGGTCGACATGTGGATTCGCCGGGTCGAATTCCAGCTGATGACGCCGGTCGGCATGTTCTGGCGCCACGCCCACCCGCTGACCGCGTCCCTGCTGACGCAGTTTCGCGATTTCGGCGAATCCAACCGCGAGACCTATGGGCGGGTCTGCCAGTGGCTTGATGCGGATCTGGCCGATGGTCGGGCCTTCCTGGCGGGCGAGGCCTATTCGATGGCCGACATCTGCGCCCAGACCACCGTCGATTTCGCCGCCTTCACCGGGCTGGCGCTGCCGTCGGAGACGCCGCACCTCACGGCATGGCATGACCGGGTCTCGGCCCGCCCGAGCGCGTCGGCCTAGACCGGCGGCGACTTGAGCCGGCGGTAGGCCGCCGCCGGCGGGGCGTAGAAGATCACGAACACCAGCACGATCAGCAGTGTCTGCAGCGTCAGCTGGAGCAGCAGCTGACCCAGCATCGCCAGGGCGAACGCCGGGGTGAGGTTCGACAGGTCCGGACTGGCCAGTTCGCCCATCAGCGAAAATCCGCCGGTCACCTGGGCCAGGACGAGGCTGAAGGTCAGCGCCAGCACCACCACCAGCACGGCGTAGAAGATCGTCAGCACCAGGGTCATCAGCAGCCGCCAGAACTGGCCGACCGTCAGCCGCCAGGCCGCCCCGAGCCGGAAGTGGTGTTCCGCGAAGGTCATCACGCCGGCCAGGGCAAGCCGCACCGCCAGCCACCCCAGCAGGATCACCCCGCCGATCGAGCCGATAAAGGTCACCGCCCCGTGCAGCCGCCCCGACGCGTTGGCCGCCGTCACCACCGCCGCGCCGTAGAGGCCGCTGGCCACAGCGAAGATCAGGATGACCAGCAGGCTGACAAGAAACATGCGCAGTTCGTCGGCGCCGATCTTCAGGTGGGCGAAGCCCTTGTCCTCCGGTGTCAGCACCGTGCGGTACACCGCCGTGACCAGCATGATCAGCATCGCCATGGCCATGGGGAAGATGATCAGAATCGGCGGACCGAACCGCGCCAGCAGCTGGCTCAGGTCGCGCGGGGTGCCGGTGGCCTCGACCGCGGCCAGGGTGCCGAGGTTGGGCAGCAGCAGGATCAGGATCATCGCCAGCAGGCACAGCAGGTAGAAGCCCGACCAGGCCAGGATCAGGCCGGGTCGTTCGCGAATGATCCGGAAGCCCTCGAAGGCCGTGTCCGATGGCGAAATGATCATTGGCCCGCGCTCCCCCGCAGCCGGCGATAGATGTAGGAGGTCATGCCCACGGAGATGGGCACGTAGAAGAAGGTCGAGATCACCCCGACGATCAGCTGGGTCCAGAGACTCGACTCCGGACTGCGCATGGCGTCGCCGAACAGTCCGGCGAGCGACTGCATGAGGATGATCGGCAGGTTGATCAGCAGGGTGGCGCCAAGGATGCGCAGGACCGACCCCCGTGTCAGGGCGATGCTGCTGATCACGCGGACCCGGTTCTCCGCCGCCGTGGCGGGAAAGGCCAGCGACAGCCGCGCGTTGAGCACCAGCAGGCCGGCCATGGCGGCCAGGGCGGCGAGATTGAAGATCAGGGCGCCCGTCGGCGTCAGCAAGGCCAGCAGCGCCTCCGGCGTGGTTGCCGTGGTGGCCGCCGGGACGCCGATCAACCCGACCAGCAGGCCGGCGATAATGAAGGCCGCAATCACCGCCACGATGCCCAGAAGGGCCGCCGTCAGCAGGCTGACAGCGACGAAACGGGTCTCCAGACCCCGCCATTGCAGGCCGAACGGTCCGTTGCGGGTCGCCGGCCCGGCGCCGGCGTCGGCCAGGCTGATGCGGTAGAGGGCGGCCTGGGCGGCCAGGCCGGCGAGGCCATAGAGGGCGAAGCCTGCGGCCAGAGCCGCGAAGGACCTGGCCGTCAGAAGCAGCACCAGGCCGCCGGCCGCGATCACCAACGGACCAATCGCCCTGAGCACGTTGCCGCGCCAGAACTCGAAGCCTTCGGCCACCGCCGTCCGGACCGAAAAACGCGCCTGCGACATACGACTCCCCGCGCCGTGGCGCGCATGGTTCCCGGCCGACTTAAACCCTGCTTCGCGCCCTGTGGCGACAGGGATTTGCGGTCCGCAATGAAGCGCCCGCCGCAGGCGCCCCTACGCGGCCGGGGCCGAGGAGCGCAATTGCCGGTAGGCCTCGGCCCAGGGGGCGGTGAAGATGACCATGACCAGCACCCCGAGGATCGATCCGATCGCGCCCGCGCCGACAACCCACGGCAGCAGCGTCTGCATCCAGACCGAGGGGTCCTGGGCGAAGAAGGCGGTCAGGCTCTCCTCGCTCCAGGCGCCCTTCATCGCCCCGGCGCCGATAATCGACACCGCCGCGATCGCGATCAGGAACACCAGGACCAGCTCGACGAGGATCATCAGGGCGATCAGGATCAGCAGCACGAGCAGAATCCGCCACCCGTTGCCGCGGGTCATCGTCCAGGACTCCATCAGCCGAAACTTCGACTCGGCGAAGGTCATCGGAAAGGCGAGGCAGAACCGGACGAACAGGAAGGCCAGCACGCCGTAGACCGGCAGCATCATCAGGCGGACGAGGATCATCGTCCTCAGGGGATCATCGTGGCCGCCGGCGAGGAACACCACCGGCAACACCAGGCCCATCAGGAGCATGGTGACGATGAAGCTGATGATTCCGACGACCACGAACAGCAGGGCCAGCCAGAGCTCGCGAGCCCCGAGGCGCAGATAGAACCAGCCCCGGTCCTCGGGAAACAGCACCGCCCGGAACACCGCGCCGGTCAGCATCATCCTGACGATCAGGCCGGTCAGCATCAGCACCGGCACGATGGCGATGATCGATCCGACCATCGGCATGATCATTTCCGGGGTCGGTTCGGCGCCGGTCCGATCCGCGGCGATCAACTGACCGATGGCGCTGAACACACCCCCCATAAGGGCCAGGGCGGGCAACACGCCCACCACACCCAGAAACAGAGCCCAGACAAGCACGGCCAGCGGATTTCGCCCGATGACGCCAAACCCTGAAAAGGCCGCCTTCACAACATCCAGCTTGATCACGTCACGCCTCCCCGCGTTTCGTTGACGGCCGAGACGATCATAAAATCGGCCTCGGCGCCACCTTGGCCGGCTTTGCGCGCGGGGCCGGTCGGCCTATCTGTCCGCCATGACCATGAATCCTGTTCACGTAGTCGGCGGCGGCCTGGCCGGATCCGAAGCGGCCTGGCAGCTGGCGGAAGCCGGCGTGCCGGCCGTCCTGCACGAAATGCGCCCGGTGCGCGGCACCGACGCCCACCAGACCGACGGCCTCGCCGAGCTGGTCTGCTCCAACTCGTTCCGCTCCGA
Organism: Caulobacter sp.; assembly: GCA_035441225.1. GTDB lineage: Bacteria > Pseudomonadota > Alphaproteobacteria > Caulobacterales > Caulobacteraceae > Caulobacter. The sequence continues at coordinate 4,807 of DAORNX010000045.1, read as the reverse complement.
CGACTGGCAGTACAACGCCGTGGGCCTGCTGCACGCCGAGATGCGCCGCTGCGGCTCGATCATCCTGTCCAGCGGCGACAAGCACCAGGTGCCGGCCGGCGGCGCCCTGGCCGTGGACCGCGATGGCTTCTCCGCCGAGGTCACCGCCCGACTCGAGGCCCACCCGCTGGTGACCATCGTCCGCGAGGAAGTCGCCGGCCTGCCGCCGGCCGACTGGGACAGCGTGATCATCGCCACCGGCCCCCTCACCTCGCCCGCCCTGGCCGAGGCGATCCTCGCCCTGACGGGCGAGGACAGCCTCAGCTTCTTCGACGCCATCGCGCCGATCGTGCATCTCGACTCGATCGACATGAGCAAGGCCTGGCGGCAGTCGCGCTACGACAAGGAAGGTCCGGGCGGCGACGCGGCCGCCTACATCAACTGCCCGATGGACCGCGAGCAGTACGACGCCTTCGTCGACGCCCTGCTGGCCGGGCCCAAGTCCGAGTTCAAGGACTGGGAGAACGTGCCCTATTTCGACGGCTGCCTGCCGATCGAGGTGATGACCGAGCGTGGCCGCGAGACCCTGCGTCACGGGCCGATGAAGCCGGTCGGCCTGACCAACGCCCACAATCCGACGGTCAAGCCCTGGGCCATCGTCCAGCTGCGGCAGGACAATGCGCTGGGCACCCTTTGGAACATGGTCGGCTTCCAGACCAAGCTGAAGCACGGGGCCCAGACCGACATCTTCCGCATGATCCCGGGCCTGGAGAACGCCCAGTTCGCGCGCCTGGGCGGGCTGCACCGCAACACCTTCCTCAACAGCCCGCGGCTGCTGGACGAGAAGCTGCGGCTGAAGGCCGACACCCGCCTGCGCTTCGCCGGCCAGGTGACCGGCGTGGAGGGCTATGTGGAGAGCGCGGCGCTGGGCCTGCTGACCGGACGCCTCGCTGCGGCCGAGCGGCTGGGCCGGCCGATTCCCCTGCCTCCCGCCACCACCGCGCTCGGCGCCCTGGCCATGCACATCACCGGCGGCTTCCTCGATGGGCCGAAGGCCAGCTTCCAGCCGATGAACATCAACTACGGCCTGCTGCCGCCGATGGAAGCCCCGCGCCAGGACGCCGAGGGCCGCAAGCTGCACCCGCAGGATCGCGGCCGGGCGAAGAAGCGGCTGATGAGCGAACGGGCCCTGGCCGATCTGGAGCGCTGGCTGGCCGGTGAGGCTCTCGCCGCGGCCGGGTAGATGGGCGGTCGACCGGGCTCCGCGAGAGGCCGGAAATTGCTGCCCCGGCCACTGGCGCCTGGCGCACGACGCCCTTAGGGTGCGCGCAAAATCGCGCAACGATCCGCCAGGAAACGCCTGAATGAAGCTTATCTCTCGCCTTTTCGCCGCCAGCGTCATGGCGCTGACCATCGGCTCCGCCGTCGAGGCGCGGCCCTTCACGCCCAGGGACATGGTCACCCTGGACCGCGTCAGCGATCCGCGGGTCTCGCCCGACGGCCGCTACGTGATCTACGCCCGGCGGGTGGCCGACTACGAGGCCAACAAGGCCAGGACCGAGCTTTGGCTGGTCGACCTGTCGGGCAAGACTCCGGCCGCGCCGCGCATGCTCGACGCCTCGGCGGGCGGCGGCGTCAGCAGCGCCCGCTGGGGCGCCGACGGCCACAGCATCTATTTCCTGTCCTCGCGTGGCGGGTCGATGCAGGTCTGGCGCGCCGACGTGAACGCGGCCGGCGCCAGCCAGGTGACGAAGCTGCCGTTCGACGTGGGCGGGTTCCAGACCTCGCGGGACGGCCGGAAGCTGGTCGTTTCGATGGCCGTGTTCCCCGACTGCCCGACCCTGCAGTGCAGCACCGACCGGATGGCGGCCCGCGCGGCGAAGAAGACAACGGGCGTGGTCTACGACCGGCTGTTCGTGCGCCACTGGGACGAATGGGCCGACGGCACGCGCAACCAGCTGTTCGTGCTGGCCTTCGACGAGAAGGGCATCACCGCCGACGGCCCCGTGGCCGTGATGCACGGCTTCGACGGCGACGCGCCGTCCAAGCCGTTCGGCGACGAGACCGAGTTCGGCTTCTCGCCAGATGGCAAGGAGGTGGTGTTCTCCGCCCGGCTGGCCGGCAAGACCGAGCCCTGGAGCACCAATTTCGACATCTACGGCGTCCCGGCCGACGGCTCGGGCCAGCTGACCAACTATACTGAGGCCAACAAGGCCTGGGACACCGGCGTGGTGTTCTCGCCGGACGGCAAGTTCGCCGCCGCGCGGATCATGAAGCGCCCGGGCTTCGAGGCCGACCGCTGGCAGATCGTCATCCACGACGAGACCACCGGCAAGGACCGCGAACTGGCCCCGGACTGGGACCGCTCGGCCCAGACCCTGGCCTGGTCGCCGGACGGCAAGACGCTCTACACGATCGCCGAGGACGTCGGCCAGACCCGGCTGTTCGCGATCGACGTCAAGTCCGGAAAGGTCGCGCCCCTGACCGGCGACGGCCATGTCAGCGCCTTCGACGTCGGCCCGAAGGGCATTGTCTATGCCCAGGACGACCTCGACAGCCCGGCGCAGCTGTTCTTCATCGGCCTCAAGGGCGGCAAGCGGACGCAGGTGACCAACGCCAACGCCGACAAGCTGGCCAACCTGGAGTTCGGCGGCTACGAGCAGTTCAGCTTCCCCGGCTGGAACGGCGAGACCGTGCACGGCTACCTGGTCAGGCCGGTCGGTTTCGACCCGTCGAAGAAGTACCCGGTCGCCTTCCTGATCCATGGCGGGCCGCAGGGCAGCTTCGGCAACCTGTTCCACTACCGCTGGAACCCCCAGACCTACGCCGGGGCCGGCTATGCGGTGGTGATGATCGATTTCCATGGCTCGACCGGCTACGGCCAGGCCTTCACCGACGCGATCAGCCAGCACTGGGGCGACCGCCCGCTGGAAGACCTGCAGAAGGGCTGGGCCTACGCCTTGAAGTCCTACAGCTTCCTGGACGGCGACCGCGCCTGCGCCCTGGGCGGCTCGTACGGCGGCTACATGGTCAACTGGATCGCCGGCAACTGGAGCCAGCCGTGGAAGTGCCTGGTCAACCACGACGGCGTCTTCGACAGCCGGTCGATGGCCTACAGCACCGAGGAGCTCTGGTTCAGCGAGTGGGAGAACGGCGGCGAAGCCTGGATCGCGACGGCCAACATCGAGCGGTTCAACCCGGCCAACCATGTCCAGGACTGGCGCGTCCCGACCCTCGTGATCCAGGGCGGCCGCGACTATCGCATACCCCTGGAGCAGGGCCTGAGCACCTTCACCGCCCTCCAGCGGCGTGGGATCGAGAGCAAGCTGCTGTACTTCCCGGACGAAAACCACTGGGTGCTCAAGCCGCAGAACTCGGTGCAGTGGCACGACGAGGTGCTCGGCTGGCTCGACGCCCACACCAGGCCGCGGTAACGGCCGGGTCCGAGGCTGCGAAGATTGGGGGGCGTCGCATCGCGGCGTCCCCCTTGCCTATTGTGATCGAGAGTCAGGCCGGGATCAGGCCGAGACCCTGCCACATGGCCATGGCCAGGCCGAACGCGCGCATGTCGCCGGTGGTCGTGCCGGCCATGCGGTTCATGGCGTAGGCGAAGGTCGTGCGCGCATCCATGTCGATGATCGCCAGCGAGCCGCCATAGCCGCCCCAGAAGATCGTGTTGGGGCTGGGCAGCGGGAGGGTCGCGCCGCCGAGTCCGAAGCCCATGCCGTAGCGGACCGGCATGCCGAGCACGAGGTCCTTGCCCTCGATCTGCAGCTCCAGGGCCTTGCGACAGCCGGCTTCGGACAGGAAGCGCCGCCCTTTCGCAACGCCGCCGTTGGCCAGGATGGCGTGGATCTCGGCCACCGACCGGGCGTTGCCCGTGCCGCCGGCCGCCGGTATCTCGGCGCCGCGCCAGGCCCGGGTGCGGGTCGCCAGCACGTCGATCGGCGGATTGTCGGTCCGGTAGAGGCTGGCCCCCTCGCCGATCGAGGCGTCATTGGGCGGCGGCGGAATGAGGTCGGCCACGCGCCCGTCCTCGGACGCCGGCAGGCCGATGTGGAAGTCCGCTCCAAGCGGCTCGGCGAACTCCTCGCGGAACACCGTGCCCAGAGACTTGCCGGTGATGCGCCGGACGACTTCACCCACGAGATAGCCCTGGGTCACGGCATGATAGCCGGGGGCCGTGCCCGGGGCCCACAACGGGGCCTGGGCGGCCAGTAGGGCCGTGGCCCGCTCCCAGTCGTAGAGGATGTCGCCCTTGACCGGCTCGACCCAGCCCGACAGTCCGGCCGAATGGCTCATCAGCTGGCTGACCTTGATGTCCGCCTTGCCGTTGGCCGCGAACTCCGGCCAGTAGCGGGCGACGGGCGCATCGAAGTCGAGTTCGCCACGATCGGCCAACAGCAGCGCGGTCATCGCCGTCATGGTCTTGGTCGTCGAATAGACGTTGACGATGGTGTCGCGCGCCCAGGGACGGGTCTTTTCGGCGTCGGCCCAGCCTCCCCACAGGTCGACGACCGTCTCGCCCTCGAGGGTGGCGCAGAACGAGGCGCCGAGGTCGGCCCCGCTGGCGAGGTTGGCCTCGAAGGCCGCGCGGACCGGCGCGAACCGGTCCTCATTGAATCCGTCCGCCGTATCCCTGGCCATCCGTCGCCTCCCTGTGTCGTTGAGCACCCATACGACGAAGGCCGCCGATCGCGCCAGTTCACGCAGGGGAACCGGCGGGGCGGCCCTTGGCCGCTAGGGCCAATCGGCATTCAGCGCGCGGGAGCTGCCAAGGGCTCCGATTGTTCCCGCGAAGGCGGGAACCCAAGCGGTGTTTCGGGTC
>DAORNX010000044.1:0-10617 GCA_035441225.1 Caulobacter sp. | reverse complement strand
TGCTGCTGGTCATCTACACGCTGAACTTCCTCGACCGGCAGGTGGTCAACATCCTGGCCGAGCCGATCAAGAAGGACCTGGGCCTGCACGACTGGCAGCTGGGCATGATGACCGGCCTGGCCTTCGCCCTGTTCTACACGGTGCTGGGCTTGCCGATCGCGCGGCTGGCCGAACGCGCCAACCGGGCCTGGATCATCTCCGGCGCCATCGCCGCCTGGAGTGGCTTCACCCTGTTGTGCGGGTTCGCGCAGAACTTCCCGCAGCTGATCCTGGCGAGGATCGGCGTGGGGGTCGGCGAGGCCGGCTGCACCCCGCCGGCCCATTCGCTGATCACCGACTATGTGCCGAGGGACAGGCGCGCCTCGGCCATCGCCTTCTATTCCATCGGCACCCCGCTCGGCTCGCTGCTGGGCATGGCCATGGGCGGGGTGGTGGCCGACGCCTGGGGCTGGCGCGCGGCCTTCCTTGTCGCCGGGGCCCCGGGCCTGCTGATGGCCGCCCTGGCCCTGCTCACCCTGAAGGAACCCCGCAAGGCGGCGATCAAGGGCGCGCCGCACGCCGGTCCGGGCGTCGGCGAAGCGCTGCAGGAAATCGCCGGCAAGAAGACCTTCTGGCTGATGGCCATCGGCGCCGCGATCATCGCCTTCGCCGGCTACGGTAGCGCCGCCTTCATCGGCTCATTCTATTTCCGCAACCACGCGGCCGAAGCGGCGCAGGCCGCCGCCGGGTTCGGCCTGGGCGTGGCCGGCTTCCTGGGTCTGGCCCTGGGAATCATCGGGGGCGTGGCCGGCATTCTCGGCTCGTTCACGGGCGGTGTCATCGGCGACCGCCTCGGAAAGCAGGGTCCGCAGGGCCAGATGACCCTGCCGGCCGTGGCCGCCATCGTCGGCGCGCCCTTCTATATCTTCGGCATGACCACCCCGTCGATGATCGCGGCCATGGCCGTGCTGGCAATCCCGACCTTCCTCAATTCGATGTGGTACGGGCCGGTCTATGGCAGCGTGCAGGGTCTGGTGCGCCCCCAGACCCGCGCCACCGCCGCCGCCGTGATCCTGTTCATCATCAACCTGATCGGCCTGGGCTTCGGCCCCCTGGCGGTCGGCGCCCTGAGCGACTTCTACGCCGATGGCCTCGGCATGGGCGAAGGCGAAGGCATCCGCTGGGCACTGATGACCTCGGCCTCGACCATGCTGGTCGCCGCGGCCCTGTTCTGGACCGCCCGCAAGACCATCAGGACCGACATGGTCAGCTAGGCCAGGTTCAACGCCCCAGATCCGAAGCACGGAAGGAAACCCCGGAATGACCGACGCCGCCGCGCCGTCCGCTGGCCCCGCGCCCGACCCCGCGAGCCCCGCCGTTCCCCTCGTCAGCGTCGCCTACCGGCGCTATGCCCTGGGCCTGCTGCTGGTCATCTACACGCTAAACTTCCTCGACCGTCAGGTGCTCAACATCCTGATGGAAGACATCAAGATCGAGTTCGGACTTCGCGACTGGCAGCTGGGCGCGCTGTCGGGCCTCGCCTTCGCGGTGTTCTACACCACCCTCGGCATCCCGATCGCCCGCATGGCCGAGACCCGGCACCGGGGATACATCATCGCCGGCGCCGTCTTTGTCTGGAGCGGATTCACCGCCCTGTGCAGCGTCGCCGGCAGCTTCTGGTCGTTGCTGCTCTACCGGATCGGCGTCGGGGTCGGTGAGGCCGGCTGCACGCCGCCCGCCCATTCGCTGATCACCGACTATGTGCCCAAGGCCAACCGCGCCTCGGCGATCGCCTTCTATTCCATCGGCACCCCGCTGGGGACGGTCGTGGGCCTGGTCCTGGGCGGCCTGGTCGCCGACGCCTACGGCTGGCGGACGGCCTTCCTGATCGCCGGCGCGCCAGGCGTGCTCGTCGCCATCATCGCCGCCCTGACGCTGGTCGAGCCCCGCAAGAAGTTCAAGGCGGCGATCGCCGCCACGGCCCTGGCCAGCGGCGCGGCCGCCACGGCCAGTCCGACCCTGAAAGCCGCCCTGGCCATCCTCGCCACCAAGAAGACCTTCTGGCTGATCGCCTTCGCCGCCTCGATCAAGGCCTTCATCGGCTATGGCCATGCGCCGTTCACGGTGTCCTTCTTCCTGCGGGAGCATGGCGCCGAGGTGGCCCGGCTGGCCGCCGCCTTCGGGCTGGAATCGCGCGGCTTCCTGGGGGTTGCGTTGAGCGCCATGGGCGGGGTGGCCGGCATCCTCGGGGCCTGGCTGGGCGGCGTGATCGCCGACCGCTACGCCGCCAAAGACCTGCGCGGCTACGTCGTGGTGCCGGCCATCGCCTCGGTGGTGACCATTCCGATCTACATCACCGCCGTGTCCGTCCCCTCGGCCGCCTGGGCCATTCCGATCCTCGCCGTGCCGGCGCTGCTGGGCACCCTGTGGTACGGACCCGTCTACGCCTCGGCCCAGAGCCTGGTGCCGCCGCACGCGCGGGCCACCGCCGCGGCGGTGATCCTGTTCATCATCAATCTGATCGGCCTGGGCCTGGGCCCGCTCGGCGTCGGCATTCTCAGCGACCTGTTCGGCGAGGGCATGGGCATGGGACCGGCCCAGGGCATCCGTTGGGCCCTGATCGTCTCGACCCTGTTCGGCCTGGTCGCCGCCGGCCTGTTCTGGACGGCCCGCAAGACGATCCGCGAAGAGATGGTCAGCTGACATACCGGGGCTTCAATTCGCGACTGGCGGCGATCCGCCGGGCGCGGCTAGAGTGCCGTTAACGACAAGGGAGGAAGGCCTGCATGACCGATGCAACGGCGGGGGGCGTCGAGCGGCCCGTGTATTCGAACGGCTACAAGTCGCTGGTGCTGGCGATGCTGCTGGCCGCCTATACGTTCAACTTCATCGACCGCACGATCATCGCCACCATCGGTCAGGCGATCAAGGTTGACCTGAAGCTGACCGACACCCAGCTGGGCCTGCTGGGCGGCCTGTATTTCGCCCTGCTCTACACCACCCTGGGCATCCCCATCGCCCGGCTGGCCGAGCGCAAGAGCCGGGTGAACATCGTCACCTGGTCGCTGGTCATCTGGTCGGGATTCACCGCGCTTTGCGGCTTCGCCCAGAACTTCGTCATGCTGGCCATCCTCCGGTTCGGCGTGGGCATCGGCGAGGCCGGCTGCTCGCCGCCCTCGCATTCGCTGATCAGCGACTATTTCGAGCCCAAGAAGCGCGCGTCGGCGCTGTCGATCTACGCCTTCGGCATTCCGCTCGGCACGATGATCGGCGCGGTGGCCGGCGGCTGGCTAACCCAGGCGTTCAGCTGGCGGGTGGCCTTCGTCATCGTCGGCCTGCCGGGCATCATCCTGGCGATCCTGTTCAAGGTGCTGGTCAAGGAGCCGCCGCGCGGTCACTCCGATGTGGTCGAACATCCGCTGGAGCCGGAGGACCTGACCGCGCCGGCCGCGCCGGAACCCAAGCCCTTTTCACTGGCCAACGAAGCCCGCGAACTGTGGAGCGTGGCCAGGGTGTTGTTCGGCAAATGGCCCGTGCTGCACATGGTTCTGGGCGTGACCATCGCCTCGTTCGGCTCCTATGGCTCGGGCGCCTTCGTGCCGGCCTATTTCGTGCGTCAGTTCGGCCTGGACTACGCCACCGTCGGCCTGATCACCGGCCTGGTGGGCGGCTTCTCGGCCGGCATCGGCACCCTGGTGGGCGGCTTCGTCGCCGACCGCGCGGCGCGCCGGAGCGCCGTCTGGTATCCGCTGGTCCCGGCCATCGGCCTGCTGGTCGCCACGCCGATCTACATCGCCGCCTATCTGCAGAACAGCTGGCAGACGGCGGCGCTGATCCTGCTGATCCCCGGCATCTTCCACTACACCTACCTGGGTCCGACCTTCGGGGTGGTGCAGAACTCGGTGCCGGTGACCCAGCGGGCGACCGCCACGGCCTTGCTGTTCTTCTTCCTCAACCTGATCGCCCTGGGCGGCGGGCCGGTGTTCACCGGCTGGATCAGCGACCTGCTCGGCCAGTTCAACTTCAGCCACCCCGGCCAGACGGTCATGGGCATGTTCCACAGCTTCGGCGGCGACGTCGGCGCCGGGAACTTCATCACCGATTGCCCGGGCGGCAAGGCGCCGGAGGGCGCGCCCGAAGCCCTCGCCACGGCCTGCCACGCGGCCGGGTCCCTGGGCACGCGGCAGGCGATCATCATCTCGATCTGCTTCTACGCCTGGGCCTCGCTGCACTACTTCCTGGCGGCCATCGGCATGGTCAGGCACATGAAGTCGACCGCGGGCGGTTGACGGTTGGCCCGGTGAGGGCGTAGCGGGCGGCATGATCCCTCGCTACGCCCGCCCTGAAGCCGTCGCCGTCTGGTCCCCCGAGACCCGGTACAAGATCTGGTTCGAGATCGAGGCCCACGCCGCCGACGCCATGGCCGAGCTGGGCGTCATCCCCAAGGCGGCGGCCGAGGCCATCTGGGCCGGCGGCAAGGACGCCGTCTGGGACCCCGACCGCATCGACGAGATCGAGCGCACGACCAAGCACGACGTGATCGCCTTCCTGACCCACGTCTCGGAGGTGGTCGGACCCGAAGCCCGCTTCCTGCACCAGGGCATGACCAGCAGCGATGTGCTCGACACCTGCCTGTCGGTGCAGATGTCGCGCGCCACCGACCTGCTGCTGGACGACGTCGACCTGGTGCTGGCCGCCCTGAAGCGCCGCGCATTCGAACATCGCCTGACGCCCTGTGTCGGCCGCAGCCACGGCATCCATGCCGAGCCGACCACCTTCGGCCTGAAGCTGGCCGGCCACTACGCCGAGTTCCAGCGGGCCAAGGAACGTCTGGCGATGGCGAGGTTCGAGATCGCCACCTGCGCCATCTCCGGCGCCGTGGGGACGTTCGCCAACGTCGACCCGCGTGTCGAACAGCATGTGGCGAACAAGTTGGGCCTGGCGGTCGAGCCGGTCTCGACCCAGGTCATTCCCCGTGACCGTCACGCGGCCTGGTTCGCCGCCCTGGCGGTGGTCGCCTCGTCCATCGAACGGCTGGCCATCGAGATCCGCCACCTGCAGCGCACCGAGGTGCTGGAGGCCGAGGAGCCGTTCGATCCCGGCCAGAAGGGCAGTTCGGCGATGCCGCACAAGCGCAATCCGATCCTGACCGAGAACCTGACCGGCCTCGCCCGCCTGGTCCGGTCAGCCGTTGTCCCGGCATTGGAGAACGTCGCCCTCTGGCACGAGCGCGACATCAGCCATTCGTCGGTCGAGCGCGGCATCGCCCCGGACGCCTCGATCCACCTCGACTTCGCCCTGCGCCGCCTGGCCGGGGTGGTCGAGCGGCTGGTGATCTATCCGGAGAACATGCTCAGGAACCTCGACCGGCTGGGCGGCCTGGTGCACAGCCAACGCGTCATGCTGGCCCTGACCCACAAGGACGTCAGCCGCGAGGAGGCCTATGCGGCGGTCCAGAGCAACGCGATGAAGGTGTGGCGCGGCGAGGGCCGGTTCATCGACTTCCTCAAGGCCGACCCGTTCGTCAGCGCCAACATGACCGACGCCGAGCTCGAGGACCTGTTCGACAACGGCTACCACTTCAAGCACGTGGACACGATCTTCGCCCGGGTGTTCGGGGAACAGGCCAACGCGTAAGCGCAGCTTCCCGCCGGTTGTCGCGGCCGACACGCGGCTGCTGGTGCTGGGCAGCCTGCCCGGCGAGGCGTCGCTGGCCGCGGGGCGCTACTACGCCCATCCGCAGAACGCCTTCTGGCGGCTGATCGGCGGGGTGATCGGCGAGGATATCGCCGCCCTGCCCTACGACGACCGGCTGGCGGCCCTGCTGCGCCATCGCGTGGGACTGTGGGATGTCGTCGGCGAGGCGACCCGGGCGGGCAGCCTGGACACCGCGATCCGCGACGCCACCCACAACGACCTTGCGGCCCTGGTCGGGTCGCTGCCTGATCTGCGGGTGGTGGCGTTCAATGGCGGCAAGGCCGCGCGTGACGGCCACCGCCTGCTGGCCACGCACCAGGACCGGCTGCGTCTGGTGACGCTGCCCTCCTCGAGCCCGGCCCATGCGAGCCTGGGCGTGATGCAAAAAGCGGCCGTCTGGAACGGCCTGCGCGACGCCCTCGCGGACTAGCCGCCGGCCTTGATCTGTTCGCGCGCCTGGGCGAGCAGTTCGTCCATCTTCATGCGGACCTCGCCCTCGCTGACGGTCACGCCAGAGCCCTTGAGGTCGCCGAACACCTTGCGCAGGACATCCTCGTCGCCGGGTTGTTCAAAGTCGGCCTTCACCACGGCGCGCACGTACTCTTCCACCGATTCCAGGCCCATCAGGCCGGCGGCCCATTCCGCGAGCATGCGGTTGCGGCGCGCGGCGGCCTTGAAGTCCTGCTCGGCGTCATGCGCGAACTTCTTCTCGAAGCCCTTTTCGCGATCGTCGAACGTGCTCATGAAAACTCCAGCGGTCTTTCCGGGCGCCCTGATATCCCCTTGTGTGCGCCGCCGCAATGAGGTGGATCGCCTCGCCCGCGCGGCGTTTGCGCCGGAGGCCCCGTTCGGGTAGTTTCCGGCTCGACTTCAGCGACAGCGGCCCCTGAGTCGAACCCCGCGCGCCGGCTTCCCGCCCGCGCGCGATTTTTGTTCAGCCAGGCCGCATCGCACCCCCCCGGGGAACACCGACATGACGACCCGCCGCAAGAAAATCTACGAGGGCAAGGCCAAGATCCTCTACGAGGGGCCTGAGCCCGGCACCCTGATCCAGTACTTCAAGGACGACGCCACGGCGTTCAACGCCCAGAAGAAGGCCGTTCTCGAAGGCAAGGGCGTGATCAACAACCGGATCAGCGAATTCGTCATGCTGAAGCTGGGCGCCATCGGCATCCCGACCCACTTCATCAAGCGGCTGAATCTGCGCGAACAGCTGATCAAGGAAGTCGAGATCGTCCCTCTGGAGGTGATCTGCCGCAACATCGCCGCCGGCGGCCTGGCCACGCGTCTGGGCCTGGAAGAGGGCACGCCCCTGCCCCGCTCGATCATCGAGTTCTGCCTCAAGGATGACAAGCTGGGCGACCCGATGGTCGCCGAGGAGCACATCACCGCGTTCAACTGGGCCTCGACCCAGGAGATCGACGACATCATGGCCATGACCCTGCGGATCAACGACTTCCTCTGCGGGATGTTCGCGGCCGTCGGCATCACCCTGGTCGACTTCAAGATCGAGTTCGGGCGCATCTACGACGGCGAATTCGCGCGGGTGATCCTGGCCGACGAGATCAGCCCCGACAGCTGCCGGCTGTGGGATTCCACGACCAACGAGAAGCTCGACAAGGACCGCTTCCGCCGCGACATGGGCGAGGTCATCGAGAGCTACACCGAGGTCGCCCGGCGACTGGGCATCATGAAGGAAATGCCGACGGTCATCCGCGGCGGTCTGCACTGAAGGCGCCCTTCTCCCCTTGCGGGAGAGGGTGTCAGGCGGAGCCTTGACGGATGAGGGGTTTCTCCGGTCCGTCGGCAAGGCCAAGCGAGTGATCGAGGCGGACGCCGCCTTCGACCCCTCATCCGGCCTCCTTCGGAGGCCACCTTCTCCCGCAAGGGGAGAAGGAATCGATCCAGCATGCCCCCTGTTGGCGGGGGACCCGAGCGCCGAGGCCGAAGTCGAATGAAAGCCACCGTCCACGTCTTCCTCAAGCCCGGCGTCCTCGACGTGCAGGGCAAGGCCGTCGAGAGCGCCCTGCATGGTCTGGGCTGGGCCGATGTGAAGGACGTCCGGGTCGGCCGGGTGATCACCTTCGATCTGCCCGGCGACGACCGCGCCGCCGGCGAGGCCGAGGTCAAGGCCATGTGCGACAGGCTGCTGGCCAACACCGTGATCGAAAGCTACCGGGTGGAGATCGCCTAGGTGAAAGCCGCCGTCATCGTCTTCCCCGGTTCCAACTGCGACCGGGACTGCAAGGTCGCCATCGAACGCTCGACCGGGGCCAGCGTCGACATGGTCTGGCACGGCGACAGCGACCTGCCGGACGGCCTGGACCTGATCGTGCTGCCGGGCGGCTTTTCCTATGGCGACTACCTGCGTTGCGGGGCCATGGCGGCGCAGTCGCCGGTGATGCAGGCGGTCAGGGCCGCGGCCCAGCGCGGCGTGGCCACGGTGGGCATCTGCAACGGCTTCCAGATCCTCTGCGAGGCCGGCATGCTGCCGGGCGCCCTGCTGCGCAACGAGGGCCTGAAATACGTCTGCAAGCCGGTGGCCCTGGAGGTGACCAACGCCCAGACGCGATTCACCGCCGCCTATCGCGACCGGCGCGAGGTGACGATGACCATCGGCAACGGCGAGGGCAACTTCTTCGCCGACGAGGCCACGCTCGACCGCCTCGAGGGCCAGGGCCAGGTGGTGTTCCGCTACATCGACAATCCAAACGGCTCGGCGCGCGACATCGCCGGCATCGTCAACGAGGCCGGCAACGTGCTGGGCATGATGCCCCACCCCGACCGGGCCTTCGAGATCGACCTGGGCTCCGCCGACGGCGCCCTGCTGTTCCAGAGCGCGCTGGCCAGCGCCTGATCCGGCGTGCGCGGTTCGACCCGCACACGGCGCCCTGACGCGGGATCCATTCACGTCTGCCGGGCGGGCCGCGGCGCGGCCGTGTCGAAGGACCGATCGACCCCGCCGGTTCGGCCTGTCGGGGAATTCACTGGTCAAGGCCCTGGGCCTCGGCCAGCCTTCCGGCTCTTCACCGGAGGCGGGCATGGACATCAGTCAGATCAACTGGGCCTATGAGGCGCTGGCCGTATCGGCCGTCCTGCTCGTGATCTGGGTCCTGGTCGCCAGGCGGGCCCGCGCCGGCGCACCGGCGGCCTTCGTCGGCCTGGCCCATCTGCTGGTGGCCGGCCTGCATTCGGCCGCTCCGGTGCGCGGCTACCTCGACCCCGACTACGTCGGCTACGGCTTTGGCCTGCTGGCCGCGGAGCGCGGCCTGACCGTCGCCGTAACGGCCGGGACGGTGTGGATCGTCGCGGTCCTGGCGGCCTTCCTGGCCCTGTCGCGAGCGCGGGCGGCGATGGCCTTCGTGGCGCTGTCGAGCCTGGCCTTCGCGGTGATCATCGGCGCGCCGCTGGTCCGCGGACTGCTGGCCGACCCGGACGCCAGCAGGATCCAGCTGGGCGAATACCTGACCATCCCCGGGCTGGCGGCGGTGGCCCTGCTGCTGACCCTGCTGGTGCTGCCCTTCCTTGTCGGTCTGGTCTGGGCCGGACGCCGCGCGCTGCGCCGGGCCTAGACGAACGAAAGGGCCGGGGCGTCTGCCGCCGGCCCTTTGCTCCGCCCTTGGGCGCCGCCGCCGCTAGCGGTCGGCGCGCTCTCCGCCCTCGCGGTCCATGCGGTCGGCCTGCTCGCGATCGCGCTGGCCGGACTCCCCGCCCTGTTCGCGGTTGCGTTCGGGGGTCCCGCCCTGCTGTTGCTGCTGGCCGGGGTTCTGGCGCTGGGGATCGTTCTGCTGCTGTTGCGGATTGCGGTCGTTGCCGGTCATGCGGGTCTCTCCCTGGGTTACGCGCCCCGCCGGAAACTGGCGGCGCAGGGATAGAACGGGTGGCGACTCGGGGCCGTTCCGGCCCGCTCGATCACGGCTGAGAGAGACCCGTGTCGACCGGTCGACTCAGGGGTCAGACCCGCCGGACGGCGGTCATGATCACCGGCGGGTCGAGGATCTGGCCGGCCATGCCGTAGTCCGCGCCTTCGGTCGGCGAGGTCGGCATGGCGTGGATCGTCCGGACCACGTCCAGTCCCTCGACCACCTGGCCGAAGGCGGCATAGCCCAGGTTGTCCCCCGGCTTGATCGGATTCACATCATACCAGGGCGCGTCCTCGAGGCAGATGAAGAACTCGCCGTCGGCGGTGCCGAGTTCGCGCCGGGGCATGGACAGGGTCCCAACCTTGTGGCGAAGCCCCGTCTGGTCTGTCGATTCATGGGCGATCGGAGGCAACAGCCGTTTCGGGTCGCCGTGGCAGCCGCCTTGCAGCAGCCCGGCCTGCGGCATCGCCTCGGGACGGACCGTGCGATAGAACTCCGCGCCGTCGAAGCGCGCCTCGTCGACGTAGCGCAGGAAGTTGGCCACCGTGACGGGGGCCTTGTCGCCATAAAGCTCGACAACGATGGCTCCTGGCGCCGTCTCGATCCTCACCCGCGTCGGCGGCGTCCGGGCCCAGGCGACACCCGTCAGAAGGGGTAGGCCGGCCAGGGCGGCGGCGACCGTTCTGCGATCCTGTTTCATGCCGCCATCGTGCCTCGCCCGCCCTGACATTTCGAGCGGAATCCGCTAAGCCCGCGCCATGACTGCCTCCCCCGCGAAGACCATGGCCGAGACGGCCCTCGAGTACGGCCTCAAGCCCGAGGAATACGACCTCATCGTCCGCCGGCTGAACCGCGAGCCCAACGCCGTGGAACTGGGCGTATTCTCGGTGATGTGGTCCGAGCACTGCTCGTACAAGTCCTCACGCAAGCACCTCGGCAAGTTCCCGACCACTGGCCCGCGGGTGATCTGCGGACCGGGCGAGAATGCCGGCGTGATCGACATCGGCGACGGCCAGGCCTGCGTCTTCAAGATGGAGAGCCACAACCACCCGTCCTACATCGAGCCCTACCAGGGCGC
>DAORNX010000043.1:258-10677 GCA_035441225.1 Caulobacter sp. | reverse complement strand
CGCGCTGGATGCATTCCTCGACGTCGTACTTCGGCTCCTCGAACTCGTAGGAGACATATTCGAGCACCGCGCGCTCGTTGAAGTCCTTGATCGGGAAGACGGACTTGAAGACCGCCTCGATGCCCTCGTCGCGACGTTCGCCGCTGCGCACTTCGCGCTGCAGGAACTGTTCGTAGGAGGACCGCTGAACCTCGATGAGGTTCGGCATCTGCACAGCTTCGGGGATGCGGCCGAAAGACTTCCGGATCCGCTTCTTGCCGGTGAAGGATTGCGCCATGTTTTTCCCTGCGTGCGCGGCGGGACTCCGCGCGTAAAGTGTCTTGTCGCGTCCACCCTCGTGACTCCCGGCATGGCCGGAAGCGGACACAAGACGATGCTCCTGGCGTTACAGGAGCGCCCCTTCGCCACGGTCGGAGGGCTATGACCGGGCCATCGGGCTACGCGCGCGAAAAATCGCTTCTCAGTTGAACGGTTTTTCCGCGAGGGAGCGGATATAGGGGAAAGCCGGACGGAAGGGAAGGCCCGTCTTCAGACTTTCGCAACCCGGCCGCCGGGCGCTCAGCGTCGGTTCAACCCCCTGGCCGCCAGCGAACCGACAAGTCCCACAAGGCAGACAAAAAAGGCGACCTTGGCGGCGAAGCCAGCGACATCGACAACGAAGCCGAGCACCCCGGCGATGATCATGATGACGAGGAAGACGCCGGCGAGTTTGAGCATGGGCGGTCAACGCCCCGCGCGCGCACGGGTTCCGGTCCGCGGGGTTGCGGCGCATCGCCCGGATGGCTCAAATGGGGTCATCGCTCCTCCGGCAGCTTCGAGTTTTCCCGTGATCAGACGCACCCTGACAGCGCTGGCCCTGCTGGGCCTGGCCGCGCTTCCCGCCCACGCCCGGCAGAGCGCAGGGCCGCAGCCCTACCCCGCCGTGTCGGACATCCCGGCGGCGAAGGACGTCCCCTACCCGGGCCAGCTGACGCTGCGGGTCGACGCCACCGACCTCGACCGTCGCATTTTCCGGGTGAAGGAGACGATCCCCGTCGCCGGGCCCGGGCCGATGGTGCTGCTCTATCCGCAATGGCTGCCGGGCAATCACGCGCCGCGCGGCCAGCTGGAAAAGGTCGCCGGCCTGACGATCACCGCCGCCGGCAAGCCGGTCCGGTGGTTCCGCGACCCGGTCGAGGTCTACGCCCTGCACGTCGAGGTTCCCGAGGGGGCGTCCGCGCTGGAGCTGGAGTTCCAGTTCCTGTCGGCCACGGCCGGCGACCAGGGCCGGGTGGTGATGACCCAGGAAATGCTGAACCTGCAGTGGAACTCGACGGCCTTCTATCCGGCCGGCTGGTTTACCCGGCAGATCCCCGTCGAGGCCAGCGTCACCCTGCCGCCGGGCTGGAAGTTCGGCGTGGCGCTCGATGTCGCCGCCCAAGCCGGCGACACCACGACCTTCAAGCCGGTCAGCTTCGAGACCCTGGTCGATTCCCCGATGTTCGCGGGACGCTACTTCAAGCAGGTCGATCTCGATCCGGGCGGCCGCTCGCCGGTGCGGCTCAACATCGTCGCCGACCGCCCGTCGCTGCTCGAGATGACCGACGAACAGATTCAGAAGCACCGCAACCTGATCGTCCAGGCCGACCGGCTGTACGGGGCTCGCCACTACGACCGGTACGACTTCCTGCTGGCGCTGACCGAGCGCATGGGCGGGATCGGCCTGGAGCACCACCGTTCGTCGGAGAACCAGGTGGAGCCGGAATATTTCACCGACTGGGACAAGATGGCGCCGGAGCGCAACCTGCTGCCCCACGAGTACGGCCACAGCTGGAACGGCAAGTTTCGCCGGGGCGCCGACCTGTGGACGCCCGACTACCGCACGCCGATGCGCGACAGCCTGCTGTGGGTCTACGAGGGCCAGGACCAGTACTGGGGCTATGTGCTCGGCGCGCGGTCCGGCCTTGTCAGCAAGCAGGATACCCTCGACGCCCTCGCCGTGACCGCCGCCACGTTCGATGCCCGCGTCGGCCGCCAGTGGCGTCCATTGGAGGACACCACCAACGATCCGATCATTTCGGCCCGCAGGCCCAAGGGCTGGCTCAGCTGGCAGCGCAACGAGGACTATTACTCCGAGGGCCAGCTGATCTGGCTCGATGTCGACACCCTGATCCGCGAGCGCACGGGCGGGAAGAAGTCACTCGACGATTTCGCCAAGGGCTTCTTCGGCGTTGACGACGGCTCTTGGACCCCCCTGGCCTACCGGTTCGACGACGTCGTGGCCGCGCTCAATGCGGTCACGCCATACGACTGGGCCGGCTTCCTCAGGACGCGGCTCGAAGGTCACGACGCGGCCCCGCTCGATGGCCTGGCGCGCGGCGGCTACCGGCTGGTCTGGAAGGACAGGCCCAACGCCTTCGCCAGGGCGAGCGAGAGCCTCTACAAGCGCACGGACCTGACCTGGTCCGTCGGCCTGCTGCTGAACGCGACGGGCGCGATCACCGGCGTCCAGTGGGACGGGCCGGCCTACAAGGCGGGTCTGACCGTCGGCACTCAGCTCGTGGCCGTCAACGGCGAGAGCTACAGCGCCGACCGGCTGAAGGACGCCATCACGGCGGCGAAGGGCGGAACCACGCCGATCGAGCTGATCGTCAAGACCGGCGAACAGTACCGGGTCGTTCGCATCGCCAGGACCGGCGGCCTGCGCTTCCCGCATCTGGAGCGGATCGAGGGGACCCCCGACCGGCTCGGCGACATCCTGGCGGCGCGCAGGAAGTAGCCGTCAGGGCCGCGCCGGACCGTACAGGGCGAACGGCCGGCGGCCCAGCTGCGCCCACATCCGTTCGCCGTAGCCGTAGTGCCACCACTCGAACGGATTGAGCGCGAAGCCGGCCCCGGTCATCAGATGGCAGAGCAGGCGGCGATTGGCGCGCGCCTCCTCGTCCGAAAAGGCCATGACCGGGCCTCGCGCGAGCTTCTTCTCCATGAAGTCGAGGCCGGCCACGGCGCTGGCGTCGTCGAACAGCGAACCCATCCAGAGCTGTTCACCGGAGTCCTTCCACCGCAGGGTAAGGTCGACGGCGCCGCCGGTGTTGTGCGGCGCGGGCGCGGCCGGATCACTCGAGGGGGCGGCCCAGTATTTTCCGACCTCCCGCCGCAGCGCCTGGCCGGTCATGTCGGGCAGGCGTCGACGTATCTGGCCGGGCAGCCACTGGTCATGGAAGTAGGCCTGCACCGCGGTCGGCCGCCAGCCATCGAAGAGGAAGACCTCCAGGCCAACGGGCGCGAGGCGGGCGTTCACCCCCGTCAGCAGCCGGCCGACGCTCTCGCGAACCAGGACCTCGGAAACCGCCCCTGGAGCCGGGTGATAGTAGGGAGGATTGCGTGAGCCGGCATAGTAGCTGGCCCCGCTGAGGCCGAGCGCCTCGATATTGACCAGCGGCTCGCCGAACTGCGGGGCGTCCGGGTTGGGCGGAGGCCGACGAGGGTCGCGCAGTCGCGCGCGCACCGCTCGCAGGTCCGGCACGGGCGTCTCCCGCAGGACCGCCAGGTCACCGAAGGGATTGCTGGTCATGGATGCAGTCTGAACCGGGCGGGCCACAAAGAAAACGGGCCCGGAGGTTTCCCTCCGGGCCCGCTCATTCTGGTCCGTCATCCGCGGGCCTGTCCCGAGGGCCCATGCCCACCGGGGTGGCCATGGACCCCGGAACCGGTCCGGGGGTAGTTCGCGGACGCGCTGAGGCGCGCGTCCAGCAAACTACTTGATCTGGACGGTCGCGCCGGCTTCGGTCAGCTTCTTGGCGACTTCCTCGGCGGCCTGCTTCGAGACGTTCTCGACGACGTTCTGCGGAGCGCCTTCGACGAGGTCCTTGGCTTCCTTCAGGCCGAGGTCCGGACGGACGCCGCGGACTTCCTTGATCACGTTGATCTTCTTGTCGCCACCGGCGGTCAGAACAACGGTGAACTCGGTTTGCTCTTCGGCGGCTTCGGCCGGAGCAGCGGCGGCGCCGCCGGCGGCGGGCATGGCCATGGCGACCGGAGCGGCGGCGGAGACGCCCCACTTCTCTTCGAGCAGCTTGGAGAGTTCAGCGGCTTCCAGGACGGTCAGGGAGGACAGGTCCTCAACGATCTTATCGAGCTTCGACATGTGTCAGTTTCCTTGGGGTTCAGAGATAGGCGGAGATGACCGGGATCAGGCCGCTTCCTTGGCGCCGTAGGCGCTGAAGACGCGGGCGAGCTGAGCCGCCGGAGCCTGCACGACACCCGCCACCTTGGTGGCCGGGGCTTGCAGAAGCCCGATGAGCGTAGCCCGGAGCTGGTCGAGGGACGGCAGGGTGGCCAGCGCCTTGACGGCGTTCTGGTCGAGCACGTCCTTACCCATGAGGCCGCCGACGACAGTGAACTTGTCATTGTCCTTGGCGTACTGGGTGACGACCTTGGCGGCGGAGACGGGATCCGGCGCATAGGCGATGGCGACCGGACCGGTGAACAGGGCGTCGCCCGCTTCACCGACCGAACCGGCCAGGGCCTTCTGGGCCAGGGTGTTCTTCACCACCTTGATCTGCGCGCCCTCCTTGCGGAGGCGCAGGCGCAGGTCGGTCATTTCCGCAACGGTGAGACCCATGTAGTGGGTCACGACCACGGCGCCGGCATCGGCGAAGACGCCCTTGAGCGTCTCGATCGATTCCGCTTTTTGTGCGCGGTTCATTGCGGTCTCCTGGATCAACGACGCCCGGACCATCCGGACGCCGATCAGCGTGCAACCCGCGCGCGGGATCGCTCCCGAAAGCGGGTTACGGTAGGCCTGTCCCAAGGAAGTTCAGCCGAAGCGCTCCGCGCCCGGAGGGCGGAGGCTGATGGCGTCTCTATCCCCGCCTCCCCGCGCTGAAGGGGGGCTCCCCTTCGGTTACGACGATGGTGGCCCCATCGCCGCGCGGTTCTCGGACAGGTCGCTCCCGGGCGGACCCGGTCGCGGAAGTGGGCGCGTATAGAGGAAGGCGGCGCGAAACTCAAGCCGGAGCCGATCCGCGAGAGCCGCGCTTGCGTAGACCGTTCCGCCCCGTACCGAAGGAACCGCCATGTCCCGCCCCCTCGCCAGCCTCGTGATCGCCGTCGCCACCGCGCTGGCGGCCTGTTCCGGCGCCGCGGGAAAGGATCAGGTTGCGCAGCCGGCCAAGCCGGTGGACCTGGAGCTCTATCTGGGACGCTGGTACGAACTGGCGCGCTACGACATGGTCTTCGAGCGCGGCTGCGAGGGCGTCACCGCCGACTATTCGCTGCGCCCGGACGGCAAGGTCCGGGTGCTCAACACCTGCCGCAAGGGCGCGCCCGACGGGCCGGTCAAGACGGCCGAGGGCAAGGCCAGGGTCGTGCCGGACAGCGATGGCGCCAAGCTGAAGGTGGCCTTCTTCGGCCCCTTCTGGGCCGACTACTGGGTGCTCGACCGCGCCGACGACTACAGCTGGGCCATCGTCGGCGAGCCCTCGCGCAAGTACCTGTGGATTCTCAGCCGCGACCCCACGCCCGGCCCGGAGTCGACCGCCGCGCTGGTCGCCCGCGTGGCAGCCCTCGGCTACGACACCGACCGGCTGCACATGACGGAACAGCCGCCGAGATAACCTCGTTCGTCATAAACTTCTGGAATCCTGACAGAATTTTGCCTTCCCGTGGAACTATCCACAGGTTGTCCCCATTTGGGGATCAGGATCGCGAAGCCGATCAGACGCCGGATGCGGGCGCGCCGAACGCAGCGCCCCGCCGCCGCCGAAAGTCCGACTGATGAAGATGGCTCCCTTTCCGGGCCTCTCCGCCCCCTGGACCGGCGTCGATGTGCGCCGCCTGCGCGCCTTCGCGCCCTCGCCCGTCCAGACCCCGCGCGGCCGCCATGCCCAGCTGCTGACCATCGCCGCCGCCCGCCGGCTACGCTGCGTCGAGCGTGCGAGCCTGGGCCGCTTCGAAGACGCCGCCTACTGGAAGGCCGTGGCCCCGGTCGCGGTGTTCAAGGCGGTGGAGCTGCGGACAGGCGGCGACTTTGGCGCCCTTCCCGCCTGACCCGAACGCAGAACGGGCGGGCCCTTGCGAGCCCGCCCGTCCGTTGTCTCGCAGAGGGTCTGGCGCCTAGACGCTGACCGAAGCGGTATCGACCTTGAAGCCCGGACCCATGGTCGAGCTCAGCGCGATGCGCTTGATGTAGGTGCCCTTGGCGCCCGACGGCTTGGCCTTGGACAGGGCGTCCACCAGAGCCTTGACGTTGGCCAGCAGGGCGTCGTCGGTGAACGAGGCCTTGCCGATGCCGGCGTGCACGATGCCCGCCTTCTCGACGCGGAACTCGATGGCGCCGCCCTTGGCGTCCTTGACGGCCTGACCGACGTTCGGCGTGACCGTGCCGACGCGCGGATTGGGCATCAGGCCGCGCGGGCCCAGCACCTTACCCAGACGGCCGACGAGGGCCATCATGTCGGGGGTGGCGATGACGCGGTCGAAGTCCATGAAGCCGCCCTGGATACGCTCCACCAGGTCTTCGGCCCCGACCACGTCGGCCCCGGCGGCCTCGGCCTCGGCGGCCTTGGCGTCCTTGGCGATGACGGCGACGCGGACGTCGCGGCCGGTGCCCGAGGGCAGGCTGACCACGCCGCGGACCTGCTGGTCGGCGTGACGGGGGTCGACGCCCAGGTTGACGGAGATTTCGATCGACTCGTCGAACTTGGCCTTGGCGTTGGCCTTGACCAGCTTGACGGCGTCCTCGACCGAGTGGATCGCATCGCGATCGCCGGTCCAGGCCTGAATGCGCTTGGCTTGCTTGGCCATGGTCTAGCCCTCCACGATCTGCAGGCCCATCGAGCGGGCGGAACCCTCGATGATGCGGGCGGCGGCTTCAACGTCGTTGGCGTTGAGGTCCTTCATCTTGCCTTCGGCGATCTCGCGCAGCTGGGCGCGGGTGATCTTGCCGGCGGTTTCACGGCCCGGCTTGTTGGAGCCGGATTTCAGGCCCAGGGCCTGCTTGATGAAGTGGGTCGCGGGCGGGGTCTTGGTGATGAAGGTGAAGGACTTGTCCTGGTAGACGGTGATCACCGTCGGCAGGGGCGTGCCCTTGGTTTCCTTCTCGGTGCGGGCGTTGAACTCCTTGCAGAAGCCCATGATGTTGACGCCGCGCTGACCCAGCGCCGGACCGATCGGCGGGGAGGGTGTGGCGGAGCCCGCGGGCACCTGCAGCTTGATGTAGCCCAAGATCTTCTTGGCCATCTCTGTCTCCGTTAAGCGGCGCTAGTCAAAGCGCCTATGCGGCCGTGGTGCGGGCAGCCCCTCCCACGGATTTGATCCTCAACCGAAGCTGAGGAAGCGGCGGCGTGTAGCAGACGGGGACATGTACCCGCAAGGGTACGTGTCCCCTAAACCCGCCGCATCCCGATTGGGGGACACGTACCTGCGGTACATGTCCCCGGTAATCAGGCGACCTTTTCGACCTGGTTGTATTCCAGCTCGACGGGGGTCGCGCGTCCGAAGATCGAGACGGCCACGTGCAGGCGCGCACGATCCTCGTCGACCTGCTCGACAGTGCCGTTGAAGCTGGCGAAGGGGCCGTCGGTGACGCGGACCTGCTCGCCGATCTCGAAGCTGATCGTGGGCTTGGGCCGCTCGACGCCTTCCTCGATGGCGCCGACGATGCGCTCGACTTCCTTTTCCGATACGGGCATGGGCTTGGCCGCGCTGCCCAGGAAGCCCGTCACCTTCGGGGTGTTCTTGACCAGGTGATAGGCCTCGTCGGTCAGGTCCATCTTCACCAGCACGTAGCCGGGGAAGAACTTGCGCTCGGAATTGACCTTCCGGCCGCGGCGGATCTCCACCACGTCCTCGGTCGGCACGAGGATTTCCGAGAAACAATCCTCCAGGCCCTGGTTCCTGGCCTGGTCGCGGATGTGCTCGGCCACCTTCTTCTCGAAGTTCGAGTAGGCGTGGACGATGTACCACTTGTGGTGCGGATTGGACGGGGCCTTGACGATGGCCTCTGCGGCGGTCTGCGTGGTCATGGAATTATCCCGCATTCGCGAGTTTGAGGAGCAGCGAGACGGCGCCGCTGAGCAGCCAGTCCACGACGAAGAAGAACAGCGCCGCGATCAGGACCATGATGAAGACCATCACCGAGGTGATCCAGGTCTCCTTGCGGCTGGTCCAGGTGATCTTGCGGGCCTCGACGCGGACCTCACGAAAGAACTGCACCGGATTGAAGGGCTTCCTGGGCGCGACGGGAGCCGTCGACGCCTGTCCAGCCGGCGCGGCGACAACGGCGGCGGCCTTGGCGGCGCGCTGTTTCATCGCGGCGAGATTGCCCGTTTTCTTGGCCATTGGGCGGGTCTGAAACTCTCTCAACTGGCCGGAGCGCGACCATCGCGCCCCGTATATAGGGTGGCAGGAGTGGAGGGACTCGAACCCCCGGCCCTCGGTTTTGGAGACCGATGCTCTACCAGCTGAGCTACACTCCTCCAGGAACGCCAAGAACGCCCCAGGGACTCCCCTGCGGCGCGCCCGGCCAACCGGAAGCCGCGCGATGTAGCAGGCGGCGCATTTCGGGGCAAGCGGAGCAAAGCGGCGGTCGGCGCGTTTCCCGGACCCGACCGGAGTCGACGATGCCCTCAAGACCCAGGAACCACGAGGTCGAGAACGAGAACCTCAAGCCGTCGCGGGACGGCCAGGCCCCGCGTCCGGCGACCGAGCCCGACGGCGCCGCCGACTCGTCGCGCTCGCCGGAGACCGAGACCGATCCCGGATCGGGCGAGCAGGCGTGACGCCGGGGTCGACGCAGACATCCTGACTCCCGGGCGAGACTTCCTCACGTTGACATCATGCTGCGCCGCATCACATGGAGGAGGCGGCGGCCCCGCGGGCCTTCAGGAATGCAGTTATGATGACGACGGCCGAGGCCCCGGCGGCGCCCGCCAAGGCGAGCCCCTTCTTCGAAGAAACCGTGCTGTGGGTGAAGCACTGGACCGACCGTCTGTTCAGCTTCGCCATCACCCGGCCCGAGAGCTTCCGTTTCCGCTCTGGCGAATTCGTGATGATCGGCCTGCCGGGCGAGGACGGCGGCAAGCCGGTCCTGCGCGCCTATTCGATCGCCAGCCCGGCATGGTCCGACACGCTGGAATTCCTGTCGATCAAGGTCCAGGACGGCCCGCTCACCTCGCGCCTGCAGCATATCCAGCCGGGAGACACGGTGCTGATGGGCAAGAAGCCGACCGGCACCCTGGTGCTGGACGCGGTCAAGGGTGGCAAGCGGCTGTTCCTGTTCGGCACCGGAACGGGCCTGGCGCCCTGGTTGTCGGTGGCCCGCGATCCGGACGCCTTCTCGCGCTTCGAGAAGGTCTATGTCTGTCACGGGGTGCGCCAGGTGAACGAGCTGGCCTACCGGGACCTGTTCACCCGCGAGATTCACGACGATCCGCTGGTCGGCGACGAGGCGAAGGCCCAGCTGACCTACTATCCGACCGTCACCCGCGAGCCGTTCGAGCACCAGGGCCGCTTTCCCGACCTGATCAACTCCGGCCAGTTCTTCCGCGATCTCGGCATCCCCGAGGACCGGTTCAATCCGGCGGAAGACCGGGTCATGCTCTGCGGCAGCATGGACTTCATCAAGGACATGGCCGCCGTGATGGAAAACCAGGGCCTGAAGGAAGGCTCCAACGCCGAGCCGGGCGACTTCGTGCTCGAACGGGCCTTTGTCGGCTGATCCCCATCGCGGTCCGCGAAACCTGGGCGTCGAGGATGCCCGGGCGCGGATGCTCGCGCGCGCCGCAACCCCTGTGGTCGAGACAGTCGCCTTGGCCGAGGCCGATGGCCGTGTGCTGGCCGAGGCGATTACCGCCGGCCGCGACCAGCCGCCGTTCGACGCCTCGGCGATGGACGGCTGGGCGGTCAAGCGCGCCGATGTCGGCCACGCCGTCCGCCTGGCCATCGTCGGTGAAAGCGCGGCCGGACGCGGCCACCTGTCCCCCCTGCAGTCCGGCCAGACGGTCCGCATCTTCACCGGCGCCCCGGTCCCGGCTGGCGCTGACCTGGTGGTGATCCAGGAAGATGCCGAACGCGATGGCGACGATGACGACGCGTGTGAGGACGACGTCCTGACCTGCATCTCGGGCTTGTTGGCGTGTGTCGATCGCGGCGCGCCGATCGACGAGATCTGCGACGGACAGGACAACGACTGCGACGGGCTCATCGACGCGGACGACGCGACGCTCGTCCTCGCGGCCTGTGAGAACCAGGCGGGGGCCTGTGTCGGCGCCACCCGGACCGCCGAACAGTGTGTCGAGGGCCTCTGGGCCTCGTGCACGGCGCAGGACTATCAGAGGCACTCGGACCAACATCCCGACCCGACCCTCGTGGGGCGCTTCGAGGCCGACGCGGAGACGCGCTGCGACGGGGTCGACAACGACTGCGACGGGGAGTCCG
>DAORNX010000043.1:0-240 GCA_035441225.1 Caulobacter sp. | reverse complement strand
TCCAGTTCGTGGCCGCCGACGGCTCGACCGCGACGGGAGTGGGTGCGGCGTGCGGCACGGGCGCGTGTGTGGGGGGAACGACGACGTGCAACGCGGAGGGCACGGGGCTTGGCTGTACCTCGCTCGCGCAGTCGTTTGTCGAGGTCTGCGACGGGGTCGACAATGACTGCGACGGGCTCACGGACTCGCTCGACGCGGACCTCGGCCGTGTCGACTGCGACAACCAGCAGGGCGTCTGTC